>JAVLFO010000110.1:0-7469 GCA_046052805.1 Aquabacterium sp.
CCCTAGAGTTCGTCGGCAGCGTCAGATGTGTATAAGAGACAGGGGGAGATCAGGGGGAAGGGCAATGCTATCATCTTTGATTCTTCTTGGCATGACTGCGTGCAGGTTTTGCCAAACAAATCAACGACTTAGCACGGTGGCAGCCTTGATTTGGCTGCGCGAGCATGCGCCTCAATTCCATCAAGCTGTCTGGCTTCAAGTCATTCGCCGAGCCGACCCACTTCCAATTGCCCGGGCAGTTGGTGGGCGTGGTGGGGCCCAACGGCTGTGGAAAGTCCAACATCATGGACGCGGTGCGGTGGGTGCTGGGCGAGTCCAAAGCGTCTGAGTTGCGTGGCGAATCCATGCAAGACGTGATCTTCAACGGCTCGGGCAACCGCAAGCCGGCCAGTCGCGCCAGCGTGGAGTTGGTGTTCAGCAACGAAGATGCCCGCGCTGGCGGCCAGTGGAACCAGTTTGCCGAAATCGCCGTCAAGCGCGTGCTGACCCGCGACGGCACCTCCAGCTACTTCATCAACAACCAGCCCGTGCGTCGCCGCGACGTGCAGGACGTGTTTTTGGGCACCGGCCTGGGCCCCCGCGCCTACGCCATCATTGGGCAGGGCACGATCAGCCGGATCATCGAGTCCAAGCCCGAAGAGCTGCGCCTGTTCCTGGAAGAGGCCGCTGGTGTGTCGAAGTACAAAGAGCGCCGCCGCGAAACCGAGAACCGCCTCAAAGACACCCGCGAGAACCTCACCCGCGTGGACGACATCTTGCGCGAGCTCAATGCCAACCTCGACAAGCTGGAAAAGCAAGCCGAGGTGGCCACGCGATACCACGGTCTGCAAGACCAGGGCACGCGCAAACTGCACCAGCTGTGGTTCTTGAAGCACCGCGATGCGTCGGGTGAGGAAACCCGCATTCGCCAGGCCGTGGCCGAGGCTTTGACCGCGCTGGAAGCCCGCACCGCCGAGTTGCGCAGCGTCGAGGCCGAGCTGGAACACGTGCGCCAAGACCACTACGCGGCCAGCGATGCCTTGCACGACGCCCAGGGTGCTTTGGCCGAGGCCAACCTCGAAGTGAGCCGCCTGGAAGAGCGCATCCGCTACGTGGTGGAAGGGCGCCAGCGCGTTGAGCAACGCTTGGCCGAGCTCAAAGCCCACAACGACCAGTGGGCCGAGCGCCGCAGCGCCGCCGAGTTCGAGCTGGAAGAGCTGGCCGGCAAGATGTTGATGGCCGAAGAGCAGGCTGAGATTTTGGCCGCGCAGGCCGAAGAGCTGGCAGGCAATGTGCCCGCCCTCGAAGATGCAGTGCGCGCCGCCACCCAACGCGCCAACGAGCAGCGTGGCCTGGCCATGCAGGTGCAACAGCAGATCCAGCTGCTCGCGGCCGAGTCACGCAGCATCGACGAGCAAACGCGCCAGCTCACCCTGCGCCGTGAGCGCCTGGCGGCTGAAAAGCAAACCCTGGCCGCGCCCGACGATGTGCGCTTGGCCGACCTCAAAGGCCAGTTGCAGGCGGGTCAAGAAGACGTGGCCGTGTTCGAGGCCCAACTGGCCGAGTTGACCGACACCGTGCCCGCGCTCGACGAGGCCCGCAAGACCTGCCAGCAAGACAGCAACGCCCAAGCCGCCAAGCAGTCTGAGTTGGTGGCCCGCCTGGAGGCGCTGCGTGCCCTGCAAGACAAGGTGCAGACCGAAGGTAAGCTCAAGCCCTGGTTGGCCAAGCATGGCCTGGACGGCCTGCAAGGCCTGTGGAGCCGCATCCACATCGAAACGGGCTGGGAAAACGCGCTCGAATCGGCGCTGCGCGAGCGCTTGTCTGCCCTGGAAGTGGGCCGTGTCGACATCGTTCGGGCCTTTGAGCAAGACGCGCCGCCCGCCAAGCTGGCCTTCTACAGCCTGCCGCAGCCTGGGGCGAACAACCCGCACCAAACGCTGCCGCGATTGTCGGAGCTGCTGCGCTTGAACGACGCGGGCCTCAAGGCCTTGCTCAACGACTGGCTAGAGGGCGTGTACACCGCCGCCAATTTGGACGAGGCCTTGGCCAGCCGCCACAAGCTCACGCATGGCGAGGTCATCATGACCCGCGCGGGGCACACGGTCAGCCAGTTCGCAGTGGCGTTTTACGCGCCCGATTCTGAGCAAGCCGGCATGCTGGCCCGCGCGCAAGAGATCGAGAACCCCGACAAGCAGGTGCGTGCCCAAGCCATGATCGCCGAAGACGCCCGCTCGGCGCTGGTGCGTGCCGAGGCCGCTTACACCGATGCCTCGCAACGCTTGGCCACGGCCCGCCGTGACACCACCGAGGTGCAGCAACGTGCCCATCAGTTGCAGGTCGAGGTGCTGCGCTTGACGCAGTTGGCCGAGCAAGCCAACGCCCGCAGCAGCCAGATCGCGCAAGACCTGGCCGAGTTGGATGCCGCTCTGGACGACTTCCAGGAGCGCCGCGCCACCGGCGAAGCCCGCTTTGAGGAGCTCGACATCAGCCTGGGCGAGGCCCAAGAAAAGCACGCCACGCTCGAAGAGGCGACGATGGACGCCGAGCGCCGCCTCAACCAGGCCCGCGAGCAATCGCGCACCCTCGAGCGCCAAGCCCAAGAGGCCCAGTTCAGCACCCGCAGCATGGCCGCCCGCCGAGGCGAGTTGCAGCGCGGCATCGACACGGCTGCGCAGCAAATCCAGACCAACGACCAGTCGGCCGCGCAACTGCACGGAGAGCAGGCCCGACTGAGCGACGCCAGCGCCAACACCGGCTTGGACGAAGCCTTGGCCAAGCGCGTCGAAAAAGAAGGTCTGCTGGCCCAGGCCCGCAACCGCTACGAAGACCTGTCTGCGCAAATGCGCCGCTTTGACGAGCAGCGTCTGGGCTTCGAGCACAGCCTGCAGCCCTTGCGCGACCAGATCACCAAGCTGCAGCTCGAAGAGCAAGCGGCCAGCCTGGGTGGTGCGCAGTTCATGGAGCAGCTCACCGCCGCCGAGGTCGACTTGGTCGCCCTGGCCGAAGGCATTGAGCGCGATGGCGTCAAGCTGCACGGATTGCAGTCTGAGATCGACCGCATCCAGCGCGAGATCAACGCCCTGGGCGCCGTCAACCTGGCCGCCTTGGACGAGCTGAGCGCCGCCCGCGAGCGCAAGGGCTTTCTGGACGCGCAAATGGCCGACTTGCTCGACGCCATCGGCACCCTCGAAGACGCCATCCACAAGATCGACCTGGAAACCCGCGACCTGCTCGGCGGCACCTTCAACACCGTCAACGAGCACTTCGGCCGCATGTTCCCCACGCTGTTTGGCGGGGGCAGCGCCACGCTGGTCATGACCGGCGACGAAATTTTGGACGCTGGCGTGCAGGTCATGGCCCACCCGCCGGGCAAGAAAAACAGCACCATCCACCTGCTTTCAGGTGGCGAGAAGGCCTTGACCGCCATCGCGCTGGTCTTTGCCATCTTCCAGCTCAACCCGGCCCCGTTCTGTTTGCTGGACGAGGTCGACGCGCCCCTGGACGACGCCAACACCGAGCGCTACGCGCGCTTGGTCAAGTCGATGTCCAGCGGTACCCAATTCCTGTTCATCTCGCACAACAAGATCGCCATGGAAATGGCCGAGCAGTTGGTGGGGGTGACCATGCAAGAACAAGGCGTGTCCCGCATCGTGGCGGTGGACATGGAAGCGGCACTGGGCATGGCCCAAACCGCTTGAGGACTGACGAGACATGAACCATTCATTGACGATGTACCTGGCCATTTTGGGCGGCGTGGTCTTGGCCGCGGTGGTGGCCCATGGCACCTGGACGGCCCGCCGTGCTGCCGCGCGTGCGCCCAAGCGTGCGGCGCTGGAGCCCATTGACAGCCAGGCTGCTGCGGCGCCAACGGGCAACCCGCTGGACGCCTTGCCCACCCAGCCCATGGACGGCCCTGCCTTTGAGCGTGACGCCTCAAGCGCCCCCAGCCTGCCTCCGCTCAAGCGGGGCGGTGCGCGCCTGGATGCGCTGGTCGATGCCATTGCCACCTTGAGCCTGGACGCCCCCATGAGCGGCGATCACATCCAGCTGCACCTGCCGCCCTCGCGCCGTGCGGGCAGCAAGAGTGTGCTGATCGAAGGCCTGCGCAGCGACCTGGGCGAGTGGGAGCAGCCTCAGCCCGGCGTGACCTATACCGAGCTGCAAGCGGGCGTGCTGATGGCCAACCGCACCGGCGGCCTCAATGAAATCGAGTACTCCGAGTTCGTGCAAAAAATCCAGGCCATGGCCGATGCCCTGGGCGCCTCGGCCGAGTTCCCCGACATGTTGGACGTGGTCGCGCGCGCTCGCGAGCTGGACGCCTTTGCCAGCACTCACGACGCCCAGCTCGCTTTGCGCTTGCACGCCCGTGGCAGCGCCTGGTCGGTGGGCTATGTGCAGCAGCAGGCCGCGCGCCACGGCTTCATCCCTGGCGCCATGCCTGGCCGATTGGTGTTGCCATCGACCGAAGAGGGCGCGCCGCCCGTGCTGACCTTGCACTTTGACGCCCAAGCCGCCTTTGCCGAAGACCCCGAGCAGGCCACCCTGCGCGAGCTGGTGTTGGCGTTTGACGTGCCCCAAACCGCCATCGAACACGCGCCTTACCAAGCCTGGTGTGCAGCCGGCGAGGCGCTGTCGCTGAGCATGGACGCCCACATGGCCGACGACCAAGGCCAGTTGTTCACCGCAGCGGCCTTTGAAGCCATTGGTGGCGAGCTGGCCAAGCTGTATGAATCGCTTGCGGCGCGCGACTTGGCCGCAGGCGCACCATCGACCCGTCGCTTGTTCAGCTGAGCGCGGCTCAGGCAAACCGGCAGCACGCAGCATGTCTCAAAACGACCTCTTCGGCGACGAGCCTGCATCCTCGGGCCCAGTTGAGCCTCGCCCAGCCACGCCGGCTGACCAAGCGGCCAACTTGCGCGCCACCTTGCACCAGCTGGCCCACAGCTATTACGTGCTCGACGCACCCACCGTGCCCGACGCCGAGTACGACCGCCTCTTCCAGCTGCTGCAAGCCCTCGAAGACGCCGACCCCAGCCTGCGTACACCCGACTCGCCCACCCAGCGCGTGCTGGGCCAGGTGCTGGACGGCTTTGCGCCGGTACGCCACGCCGTGCCCATGCTGTCGATCCGCACCGAGACCGACACCGAGGCCAGCGGTGCCGAAGCCTTTGACGCCCGTGTGCGTCGCGAGCTGGCCTTGCCAGAAGACGCGCCAGCCGTGGCCTACGCGGCAGAGCTGAAGTTCGACGGCCTGGCCATCAACCTGCGCTACGAGCACGGCGTGCTGGTGCAAGCGGCAACCCGTGGCGATGGCGAAACCGGCGAAGACGTCACCCAGAACATCCGCACCGTGGGCCAGATCCCGCTCAAGTTGCAAGGGCAGGGTGATGCCTTGCCCGCTGTGCTGGAAGTGCGCGGTGAGGTCTACATGCGCCGCGATGATTTCGAGCGCCTCAACGAGCAACAACGCGAGCGCGGCGACAAAACCTTCGTCAACCCGCGCAACGCCGCAGCCGGGGCCGTGCGCCAGCTCGACCCGGCCATTGCCGCACAACGCCCCTTGAGCTTTTTTGCCTATGGCTTGGGCGAAGTGCAGGGCTGGGACATCCCGCCCACGCACAGTGGTCTGCTGGACACCCTGGCCGCTTTGGGCTTGCCTGTGTGTGCCGAGCGCACCGTGGCGCAAGGCGCATCGGGCCCCCAAGGGCTGGTTGCCTTTCACCAAGCCATGGGCGCCAAGCGCGACCAACTCCCGTTTGACATCGACGGCGTCGTCTACAAAGTCAACAGCCGCGCCCTGCAAGAGCAGCTCGGGTTCGTCACCCGCGAGCCGCGTTGGGCCGTGGCCCACAAATACCCCGCGCAAGAGCAGCTCACGCCGGTCGATGGCATCGACATCCAGGTGGGCCGCACCGGCAAGCTCACGCCGGTGGCCCGGCTCAAGCCCGTGTTCGTGGGCGGTGTGACCGTCACCAACGCCACGCTGCACAACCTGTTTGAGCTGCGCCGCAAGGGCGTTCGGGTGGGTGACACGGCCATCGTGCGCCGCGCGGGCGACGTGATCCCCGAGGTGGTGGGCGTGATGCGACCAGACCCCTTGGCCGCGCGCTCGCCCTATGTGCCCAACTTCCGCATGCCGCGCCATTGCCCCATTTGCGGCAGCACCGTGGTGCGCGAGCGCGAAGAGGTCAACCACCGCTGCACGGGCGGGCTGTTCTGTGCCGCCCAGCGCAAACAGGCGCTGTTGCACTTTGCCCAACGCCGCGCGGTGGAAGTCGAAGGCCTGGGCGACAAGCTGGTGGACCAGTTGGTGGACGGTGGCCTGGTGCGCACCTTGCCTGACCTCTACAAGCTCGGCCTGATGAAGTTGGCCGCCCTGGACCGCATGGCCGACAAAAGTGCCCAGAACATCCTGGCTGCGCTGGAAAAAAGCAAGCAGACCACGCTGCCGCGCTTCTTGTTTGGCCTGGGCATTCGCCACGTGGGCGAAGCCACTGCCAAGGATCTGGCCAAGCACTTTGGCGGCATCGACCGCATCATGGACGCGCCCGAAGACCAGTTGCTGGCCGTGCGAGACGTGGGGCCTGTGGTGGCCAAAAGCATCCGCACCTTTTTTGACCAGGCCCACAACCGCGAGGTCGTCGAGCAGTTGCGCGCCGCCGGCATCACCTGGGCCGAGCACGAGCCGTCTGCCGCAGCCGATGCCGCCGCGCTGCCCTTGTCTGGCAAGACCCTGGTGCTGACCGGCACGCTGCCCACCTTGTCGCGCGACGAGGCCAAAGACCTGATCGAAGCGCAAGGTGGCAAGGTGGCCGGGTCGGTGTCCAAAAAGACCAGCTACGTGGTGGCGGGTGCCGAGGCTGGCAGCAAACTTGATAAAGCCCAAAGCCTGGGTCTGCCCATCTTGGACGAGGCCGGTTTGTTGGCCCTGCTGGCATCGTTTGGCGAAGCACCCCCATCCACCGAGGTTTGACCGGAGAGCCCCATGGCCGTGCGCGAGATTTTGAAAATGGGCGACCCGCGCCTGCTGCGCGTGGCCCAAGCCGTGACGGCGTTTGACACGCCCGAGCTGCACGCCCTGATCGCCGACCTCAAAGACACCATGGCCGCCGCGCAAGGGGCGGGCTTGGCCGCGCCGCAGATTGGCGTGGACTTGTCGGTGGTGGTGTTTGGCTTTGGCCGCAGCCAGCGTTACCCAGACGCGCCAGCCGTACCCGAGACCGTGCTGATCAACCCGGTGATCACGCATCTGCCCAACGAGGCGGGCGAGTTGACAGAGGAGGCCGGCTGGGAGGGGTGCCTGTCGGTGCCCGGTTTGCGCGGCGTGGTGCACCGCCATGCCCGCATCCGCTACACCGGTTTTGACCCAATGGGGCAGCCGATAGACCGCATCGCCGAGGGCTTCCATGCCCGCGTGGTACAGCACGAGTGCGACCACCTGTTCGGCAAGCTCTACCCCTGTCTCTTATACACATCTGACGCTGCCG
>JAVLFO010000111.1:0-3529 GCA_046052805.1 Aquabacterium sp.
GTGCTGCCTTTGCGCGCCGACCACAGCGAGCTGGCGATGGACCAAATGACGCCTCGCCGCGAAGCCGTGCGCAGCCAGCCCGATGCCGCCACGCTGCAAGCGCTGAAGGTGGCACAAGATGCCAACGCAACGATGCTGGGCGAGCTGCGGGCCATGCGCGCCATGATGAAAGAGCGCTTCGAGACCATGGCCTTCATCGAAAAACTGGGCCGCACGCCAGCGCAGGCTGCTTTGGCTCAGAAGTTGTTGGACTCGGGCTTCTCGGCCGTGTTGGTCCGCAAGATGCTCGACGCCATGCCTGCCGAAGTGCAAGACGGCTCGCATGACGAGGTGCAGTGGGCCACCCAGGTGCTGCAACGCAACCTGCACACGGCCGACCACGAACCCGCCATCGAAGACCGCCGCGGTGTCTGCGCCCTGATCGGCTCAACCGGCGTGGGCAAAACCACCACGACGGCCAAGCTGGCTGCCGCCTTCGCCGCCAAGCACGGCGCCAGCAACCTCGGCCTGATCACCCTGGACGCCTACCGGGTCGGCGCCCACGAACAGCTGCGTGCCTATGGCCGCATCTTGGGCGTGCCCGTGCACATGGCCCATGACCGCGCCGCGCTCGAAGACCTGCTGGAGCTGCTGTCGGGCAAGCAACTGATCTTGATTGACACCGCTGGCATGGCCCAGCGCGACGGCCGCACCAAAGAACTGCTGGCCATGTTGGCCCACCCCAGCATCAACAAACTGCTGGTCGTCAACACCTCGGCCCAAGGCGACGCCATCGAAGACGTGATGCACGCCTACCAGGCGTCGAGCTGCAGCGGCGTCATCTTGTCCAAGCTGGACGAGGCCGTGAAGCTCGGGCCAGCGCTGGATGCGTTAATCCGTCACAAGCTGAAGGTGCTGGGTGTGGCAAACGGCCAACGCGTGCCGGAAGATTGGCATCGCCTGTCTTCGCAAGCCTTGGTGCATCGCTCGCTGCGCGCCAGCCTCAACCCGGCCTACCGCCTCGACCCCAACGAGGTCAGCTTGGTGTTCTCTGCCGCGCCCGTTGCCGACCCCTTGGCCAGCACCGCTTCGGTCTGAGTTTGTCACCTCGCAGTACCCCACCCACATCCATGATCCGCACTGACAGCCCATCGCGCCAGGTCCGCACATTGCCCCATGCGCAACGTCCCGTGGACCAGGCCCAAGGCCTGAGGCAGTTGTTCGCCACACGTGTGTTGCGCTTCATCCCGGTGGTGGCCAACCCGGCTGCAGGCTGTGGTGGTTTGGTGCTGGAGCGCTTGTGTGCCGCTTACGCCAGCTGTGGCCTCAACACCTTGGTGGTCGATGCCAGTGACCAGGCTCGCCCGCCCACTGAGTTGGCCGAGTTCGACCTCAGCGAAGGCGTCGAGACCTTGTCGCCCTTGGTCAGCTACATGGCTGCGCGTGGTCTGCCCTTGCGTTACGCCGACGCCCGTGGCTCGTGCAGCAAGTTGCTGGACGCGCTGGCCGACGCGTCACCGCAAAGCGATGTGGTCTTGGTGCACGCACGTGCCAGTGAGCTGGTGCGTTTGTTTGGCACACGCTCGCATGGCATCAACCTGCGCCCCCTGCTGTTCACCAACGACCTGGCCGAGGGGCTGACCGACGCCTACGCGGCCACCAAGGTCATCAGCCAGCGTGGTGGTTGGATGAGCTATGACCTGCTGGTCTGCGCCTCGACGCAAAGCGCCCAAGCCGAGCAAGTCGCCCAGCGCCTGGCGCAGTGCGCTGACGACTTCCTGGGTGTGGCCCAGCGCATCGCCCTGCGGCTGGACCCCCAGGCGAGCGCCGACGGCGAGCTGCCCCCTAAGTTCATGGAACTGGCCGCCGGCCTGCTGCACGGGGCTTTGCCCCACAGCTTGGGCGACGCCGCCTTTGACCACCTCATGTCGCCCGGGGCCGCATTGCCCTCGCGCGCCGCCCCTGTCCTCAATTGAAGTCCACGGAGCCACACATGTACACCGCCAAAGGACGACTCGAGATCGACGCCATGCTGCGCCAGTACAGCCCACTGGTGCGCCGTCTGGCTCACCAGATGATTGCCAAGCTGCCGGCCAACGTCGAGATCGATGACCTGATCCAGGTCGGCATGATCGGCCTGACCGACGCCCTCAGCCGCTTCGACGCGGGGCAGGGCGTGCAGTTCGAGACCTTCGCCACCCAGCGCATCCGTGGCGCCATGCTCGACGAGCTGCGCGGCGCCGACTGGCTCAGCCGTGGCACCCGCAAGCAGCAACGCGACATCGAACGCGCTGTGCACAGCTTGGAGCAGAAGCTGGGTCGGGCCCCTCAAGAAAGCGAAATCGCCAAAGAGATGGAGATGTCGCTGCCCGACTACCAAGAGATGCTTGGCAAGGTGCGTGGCACCCAGCTGATCTACCTGGAAGACATGAGTGGCGAGGACGGTGACAACGATTACCTCGACCGCCACATCACCAAAGAAGACCACGACCCCCTGAGCCTGCTGCAAGACCATCGCATGCGCCATGCGCTGGTGGAGGCCATCAAGAACCTCCCTGAGCGCGAGCAGTACGTGATGAGCATGTACTACGAGCAGGACATGAACCTCAAAGAGATCGCTGCTGTGCTGGGTGTGACCGAGTCGCGCGTGTGCCAGCTGCACAGCCAGTCGATCGCGCGCCTGCGCGTGAAATTGCGCGAGTGGTGAACGGCAGACGCCTTCAGCCGATGCGCCCGATCAGCAGGTACTCCATGAGCGCCTTCTGCACGTGCATGCGGTTCTCGGCCTCGTCCCACACGACCGACTGAGGGCCGTCGATCACGTCGGCCTCGACCTCTTCGCCACGGTGCGCTGGCAGGCAGTGCATGAACAGCGCATCAGGTGCGGCCACGGCCATCATGTCGAGGTCCACGCACCAGTCGGCAAACGCCTTCTTGCGTTCCTCGTTCTCGGCCTCGTAGCCCATCGACGTCCACACGTCGGTGGTCACCAAATTGGCGCCACGGCAGGCGTCCATCGGGTCTTTGAAGACCTTGTAGCAAGACGTGTTGCTGATGCCGGCCACCTCGGGGTCGATCTCGTAACCGCTGGGCGTGCTCACGTGCACCGTGAAGCCCAGGATCTCGGCCGCCTGCAGCCAGGTGTTGGCCATGTTGTTGCCATCGCCCACCCAAGCCACCACCTTGCCCTTGATCGAGCCTCGGTGCTCGATGAAGGTGAAGATGTCGGCCAGGATCTGGCAAGGGTGGTACTCGTTGGTCAAACCGATGATGACCGGCACGCGCGAGTTGGCCGCGAACTTCACCAGCTTGGCCTGCTCGTAGGTGCGGATCATCACCCGGTCGACCATGCGCGAGATCACCTGGGCGCGGTCTACAATGGGCTCTGAGCGACCCAACGGGCTGCCATCGGTGGTCAGGTGCACCACCGAGCCGCCCATCTGGTACATGCCGGCCTCGAAGCTCACGCGGGTGCGGGTGGAGGCCTTCTCGAAGATCATCGCCATGGTGCGGTCCACCAGCGGCTGGTATTTCTCGTAGGCCTTGAACT
>JAVLFO010000112.1:0-2967 GCA_046052805.1 Aquabacterium sp.
AGTCGTCGGCAGCGTCAGATGTGTATAAGAGACAGGCATTGATCACACCCAACAAAGCAAAGTTGATGCGCCCATCGCCCCCCGCCCCGAAAGCCATGCCCAAGTTGCTGGAGTCCTCTTCCCCAATCTGCGGGAATGGTGTGCCAACGCCTGGAACATAAACGCGAAAGTATCCGTCGAGCGTATCGTCTCGGTAAGACCTGAACAGTCGCGCCACATTGCTGTCTTTGTGCCGCGCAAGCTGAGTTTGGACCTGACCATGCTCAACCCAGTCCTGGTTATTACCGGTGCCGTCGAAAAAAACCCCTATGTTCAGCGGCAACTCACACAGGTGCGCCTGGGCAGGCTTAGTCGTTGCCACGGCTTGGATGCCTGGTGTTGGACCAACCGGGTGGGCTGCAACTTGGGTGTCAATTGGACTTTTCATCTGGAGGATCAAATGGTGTTCTGGGTCCCTTGGGCGGCGGATACACAACCCATGGCCATTTTCTGGGAATCGGGTCCCTCGGCCCCTCGTAAACAGGGCTGGTCGGGGCGTAATTCGACAACGTGATGCGCACCGAACCATCCTTCAGAAAGTGCACGTACATACGTCCGACTTCCTCGTATCGATCTAAAAGAACATCGGCCTGATGGTTCTGCCACGTTTTGTCACGCCAGTTGGTGACGCTCCAGGCCACGTGGGCCTTCAGGCCGGGGCGCCATTTGTTTGGCACGACCACACAGCAAACAAGGCTACCGCCCTTGCCTGCATTGAAGCCGCCGTAGCCATTGACCGAAAAATCCTGCACGCTGAGGTGGTCGTCCAGGTGATCGATGCCCGTGAGCCCCACGCCGGTGGTCGTGTCCTCGATCCGAGTCATGGCACTGCAAGCCATCAGCAACAACGCGCACAAGGCGAACAAGGCCCAGCGCCAAAAGAAGGTGAATGTGGGTTTCATGCTGTACGAACGATGTGCTCATGAGCGATGCTCAAGCGCTCAAGCCAAGTGGCTTCGCTCCATTCCGCTTCAGCGGACATGAGCACCGACTTGGCCAGTGCCATTTGCACCGGGTACCGGGTTTCATTGTTCTGCCGTAACCAATCGCAAACACGCCTGGCGTTGGCATGCCGCAGCCAAGAAGGCCACTCTGCCAGACCTTGCGACATCTGATCGGCAACGGCCAACAGCAATTGATCAGGCCAGGACAGGTGCAACAGTTCATCCATCTGCTGATCGTTCAACCTCAAATCACCGGCTGGCATGTCAACCTGACGAAGATGGGCGTGCACCGTCAAATCAAACTGCTCAGCCAAGCCACGGCGGTTCGTGTATCGCCAAGACACGATGGGACCCAGCAAACGGGCGCGCTGACGTTCGCACAGCACCTGCCAAAGCGAGCTGAGGCAGCGGCTGTCTGCGAACCGCAGGTAGAACTTTTGCCCGTCTGGTGCGCGCAGATGCCGCAGTGAAGCCAAGTGCTTGAGCACAACAGAAAAGCTGGCTTGGCTCGACAGCGATGCCAAGGACCATTGACGCGCCTCATCGGCCTGCAATCGCTCAACGATGTCTCCGACAGCCGGGCTGTCAGCCATCAACACGGGCCCAGCCAGCTTGGCTGACTCATCGGGGATGTGCTGGTACAGCCAAGCGACGTCATCCAGAGCTTCAAGCGCCTTGGCTTCCTGCGGCGCAAGCGCACAGGCATCCAGCAAAAAGTAGCTCTGGGGCATTGCGTCAAGCGCCGTCATGCTGGAACCAATGGCGATGCCGCTTTGGCAGCGCGCAAGAAGCACGACAGACAAAAGTCAGACTTCGGTAAGTCCGGCGCAGGCGTTTCTGCATACGCACCACCCACCATCGACTTCACCCCCGCCTTCACCGTGATCTTGCCCGGACACTGCGCCGTGAAGCTGCCGCCTTCAATGGTGATGCTCGCGCCGCCACTGACTGCCAGCGTGATCTTCTTGGCTGCGGCGATGTTGACCACACCATTGGCCGTCTTGAGTTCCAGCGCACCCTTGGATGCGATCTGCGCCGGCCCGGCCTGGGCTTGCATGTCAATGGCGCCTTGCGCTGCGATCAGGCTCAGGCCCTTGCCTGCGGCGTCAACACCCGGCTGGACGGCACCCGCCAAGATGCCGATGGCTTGGGCGGTGTGCACGCGGGCCTGGCCGCCCACGGCCACGTGGCTGTCTTGACCGCTGGCGATCTGGGTGCTGTCTTGGCTGCTCAGGTGCAGGTCTTGACCCGCGCTCAGGCCGACACCGGCTTTGCCGACCAGGGCAATGTGCGGGTCGGCCATGTGGGGCAGCTTATCAACAGCACTGCTGGTGGACTTGTCTTGTGCATCGGCCAGGGCATTGGGCAAGCTGGTGCGGCTGACCATGCCGCTCAGGCTGTGTGTGAGCGCCGCAGCCGGGGCCAGCTGCTCACTCAGCGCGCTTTGCCCCACGGCGTGGGTGCCCGCTGCGCTGGCCACGCCCACAGTTTGGTGCGTGGTGGCCGCTTGGTGAAAGGTCTCAGCCAGTTGCTGGGCCTGCTTGGCCAAGGCCATGCCCGGCGCGTTATCACCCGCAGGGTCGGCACTTTGGCCCAGGCCGTTGCTCAAGCCATAGGTCGACAGCATCACGCCCCGCGCTGCGCGCAGGCCGCCCCAGGCGTCGGTGCGCAGCTCAAAGCCCAGGCCTCGGAAGCTGCCACGGTGGTTGTCGGCCTGGTGCAGCAGGTGCCCCATTTGC
The DNA here is from genome assembly GCA_046052805.1 of Aquabacterium sp. Classification (GTDB taxonomy): domain Bacteria; phylum Pseudomonadota; class Gammaproteobacteria; order Burkholderiales; family Burkholderiaceae_C; genus Aquabacterium. The sequence goes on from JAVLFO010000112.1 coordinate 2,723, forward strand.
AGCCAGGTCTGGGCCTGGGTGCTGTGCAGGATGGTGCGCAATTGCTGGGGTGTGTCGTCAAACACCAACTGGTTGTGGCCAAGGCCGCCGAACTCTTTGCTCTTGACGCCGCTCAGGGCTGCAGCGTTGTTCTGGCCTGGGTTGCCGCTGGATGCCGCACCGGGTGCTGCGCCATGCCACGCGGGGCTGTGCCCGCCGCTGCCGGATCCAACCAGGTTCATCTGGCTGCTGGGGCTGTGGTCGCT
>JAVLFO010000113.1:0-4164 GCA_046052805.1 Aquabacterium sp.
TCGGCCAGGGTGTGCTGCAGCACGGCCACGAAGTCACCGAGGGTGTCGACCATGGTGCCGTCGAGGTCGATGATGGCGGCGCGAAAGGGTGTGTGGTTCATGGGAATGGCCTTCTCAACACAGGGGATCGCATCACGCCGGGTTCGACGCAGGCGCGGCCGGGCACCCTGCCCAAGCCGTGCCCTGCGGGATGTTCTCACCCTTCATGATCAAGGTCATCGGGCCCAGGCGAGCCCGGCTGCCCACCGTTGCGCTGTAGAGCACGATGGTGCGCGGCCCGATGTAGGTCTTGTCGCCAATGACCACGTCGTCGATTTTCATCACGCGGTCTTCGAACAGGTGGGTTTGCGGGCAGACCAAGGCGTTGAGCTCGCTGTGGTCGCCAATGTGCACGCAATCGAACTCGGTGATGTCGGTGGTGTCCAGGTACACGCCTTTGCCGATCTTGCAGCCCAGCAACCTCAGCGCCACGGGCAGCCAGGGTGTGCCACGCAGGTAGCGCATGAAGCTGGGGATGGTGATGCCTTCGTACAGGCTGGTGATGGCCTCAGACAGCCACACAAACGGTGTCCACATGGGCACGGCCTTTTGCCTGTAGCGGCCGATCAAGGTCCACTTGAGCAAAGCCACAAAGGCCAAGGTGAGGGGGCCAAACAGCATGCCTGCTTGCGTCAGGTCCAGCACCACTTCGCCCCAACGCTCGGCACCAGCGGCGGGCATCACATTGAGCACGATGCTGTAGCCCGCCGCGATCATCAGCGCTTGCGGCGCCACGATGCGGAAGGCCTCCACCAGGCCGCGCGCCAGGCGGCGCGTTTTGGAGGGCCTGAAAGTCAGCGACTCGGGGTAGCCCGCCGTGACTTCGCGCGCAGGCAGGTTGATGGGCGGCGAGCCCAGCCAGGTCTCGCCATCGCGCATGGCCTCGTTGCGTGGCGCTTGCGACATCACACCGATCAGCACGTTCTCGGGCAGCGTCGTGCCGTCGGGGATGTAGGCACAGTTGCCCACGAAGCTGCGCTTGGAAATCACCGTGGGGCGGGTCGTCATCCAGCCGCCATCGATCTCTTCGTCGCCCAGCATCACGGCATCGGCAATGAAGGTTTCGTCACCCAGGGTGAGCATCTCGGGTACCACGCCCAGCGCGCTCGACACCTCGGCATCACGCCCCACTTTGGCGCCCAGCAGGCGGTACCAAAAGGGCGCGTAGACCGTGGCATACACACCGTGCAGCACCTGCAGGCAAGACTCCTGAATCTGGTTGACCAGCCAGCGGCCGAGGTAGCGGCCGCTGTGCACCGGCCAGCTGCCAGGCGCCATGCGCGGCAGCACGCTCCAGCGGATGGCCGCCGAAATCAGCGCTGTGCACAAAATGAGCACCGCCCCGGCTGGCAGCGCCAGCAGGAAGTACTTGCCGGCCTGGATCAGCGCGTTGTCACCCTGCAGCCAGGCCAGGTTGGGGTTCTCGTCCAACCGGTCGATCAGCATGAAGGTGGGGAACACCGGCAAGAAGAACAGCGCCGCGATCAGCAGCCCGCCGAAGATGAAGTACAGGCCTTCGAGCACATGGCGGACATGGCCGATGCTGGGTCGCGGCAGCAGCGTCGAGGGGTCAAACGCGCCTTGGTCGCTGGCGGGCGAGCCCGACCAGATCCGGCTGGCCGGGATCGATTGGCCGCAGGCCAGTGCCGATTGCGCGCCCAAGTGGGCCCAACGCCCCAAGTGGGTGTCGCCCTCCAACACCGCATACGAGCCCACCTGGGCATCGGCTTCGATCTGGATCGAGCCGATCACCAGCTCGCCGCGCTCGACGCGCGCGTTCTCGAAGTTGCAGGCATTGCCGATGCTGACGCGGTCGCCCACGCGCAGCAGATCGGGTGCGCGCAGCGTCAGCGAGCCGATGTGGGCCTCTTTGCCAATGGTGGCGCCCAAAGCCTTGAGCCACCAGGCATACAGCGATGACCCGGTCAGCAAGTAAGTGGGCGCGGCCTCGACCAGCCTGTCGACCAGCCACCAACGGAAATAAGTGAAGCCCCACAGCGGGTAGCGGCCCGGCTGGAGTCGGCCCACGATCAGCCACTTGCCCGCCAAGGCCACGCCGAACTCCATCACGGTGGCCAGCAAGAACACGCCGATGGAGATGGCAATGGCTTGTGCCACCGAGTCATCAGGGTCGCCCGTGAAGAAGTGGTACGCGAAAAACGGCGCCAGCCATTGGCACATTTTGATGGCGACCAAAACAGGCAAGGCCGCAGCCTGTGCCAAGCCACACGTCCAACGCTTCCAGGCCGGCGGTGGGGTCCAGTCGGCTTGCGCATCTGGCGCGGCCAGGGGTGCGGCATCCAGTGCCTGGGCGATCTGGCTGACGGTGCGCTTTTGGTAGATGTTGGCCACCGTGATGTGCGCAAAGCGCGGGTCGGTGCGCAAGGCCGATGTCAGGCGCGCAGCCAGCAGGGAGTGGCCGCCCAGGTCAGAGAAGAAATCGTCTTGACGCCGAATGGGCTGGCCCGGGAACAAGCGCGCCAGCGCGGCAAACAAGGCTACTTCGGCCTCGGTCTCGGGCACATCGCCCTCATCGGTGGACGCGGCTGCAGCCAAGGGCATGGCCTTGAGCGCCTTGCGGTCGATCTTGCCCGAGGTCAGGCGCGGCATGCTGCCCAGCAGCTCGTAGCGGCCCGGCACCATGTAGGCAGGCAGGTGCTCGCTCAGGGCGCGACGCAAAGCCGCTGCCTGCAAGGCCGCCTGCTGCTCGGGCACGATGCAGGCCACCAGCTGGTCGATGCCGTCGTCTTGCCGCAGGATCACGGCCACCGTGCCCACACCGGGCAGCTTGCTCAGCGCCGCCTCGATCTCACCCAGCTCCACACGGAAGCCGCGGATCTTGATCTGGTCATCGGTGCGGCCGAGGCATTGCACCAAGCCGTCTGCGCCAATCTGCGCCAGGTCGCCCGTGCGGTACAGGCGTTGGTCGTGAACGCCCTGCGCCCAGGGGTTGCGCAAGAACTTCTCTGCGGTCAGATCAGGTCGGCCCAGATAGCCCGTGGCCACACCAGGGCCGGCAATGCACAGCTCGCCCACCTCGCCTCTGGGCAACAAGCGCAGCCCATGGGTCACGTCAGGGTCGATCACCAACAGCGTGTAGTTGGGCAAGGGCGTGCCAATGGTGACAAGCTCGCCCGGCTGCAAGGCGATCATGCTGGCCGACACGGTGGCCTCGGTCGGGCCATAGCTGTTGAACAGCTGCCGCCCCGCTCTGGCCCAGCGTGCCACCAGGGCTTGCGGGCACATCTCGCCGCCCAGGTTGATGATGCGCAGCGCCGGCACGTCTTGCGTGAACAGGGCCAGCAGCGTGGGCACGGCATGCAGCACCGTGATGCCCTGGTCGATCAGGGCTTGGGGCAGGGCTTCGGGGTTGGACGCGATCTCTTTGGGCGCCAGCCACAGCGTGGCCCCGACCAAATAACTGATCCAGATCTCTTCGAACGACATGTCAAAGGCCACCGAGAAGCCTTGGTAGACACGGTCATCGGATCGCACCCCCAGCACCGCGTTCTCGCTGCGCAAGAAGTGGCAGATGCTGCCCTGGCTGATCATGATGCCCTTGGGCTTGCCGGTCGAGCCCGAGGTGTAGATCACATAGGCGGGGTGCGTGTGGTCCAGGCCTGCGCGACGGCGCAAGGGGCCGTCTGTGGCTTGGCTCAGGTCCTCGGCCCGCCAGGTTCGGCAACCCATGTCCGACAGGCAATCCACCAGCGCCTTGCAGCTGACCAGGCCGGCGGCCTGCGCATCGGCCAGGCAAATTTGGATGCGCTCAACGGGCGTGTCGGCATCAAAGGGCAGCCAGCCTGCGCCGCTTTTGGCAATGGCCAACTGCATCACCATCAAATCGATGCCCCGTGGCAGCCACAAGCCCACGATCTGACCGGGGCCCACGCCATCTGCGATCAGCTGGGACGCCGCCACATCAGCCAGGCGATCGAGCGCCTCGTAGCTCAGTTGCTGGTCGCCAAAGATGAGTGCGGTCTGGGTCGGGTGGCGCTTGGCGGTGGCCTCGAACACATCGGCCAGAACTTCAAAGCCAAGCAAGTCTGCACGGCTCGCTCCGTGGAGGATATCGGGGTGATGCAAAGCGGATGGCTCGATGGGGTTCATGGGTGGGGAGGCCGC
>JAVLFO010000114.1:0-1635 GCA_046052805.1 Aquabacterium sp.
GTCCAATGCAGCGGATGGGACGAAACGCCCCCGCCTGGCCGCGTCCACCAACTTCGAAATCAAGCCCATGGGATGACGCACAGCACCCCGATCTGCCAGCCCCGCCACCTCGTCGAGCACTTGCTGCCGCAACTTAGGCGGACATGACTCCATGACGGCGGCCCCCACAACCCGCTCTTGCTCGGTGAGCAACCGAGGCCAAATCAAACCGTCGATCTGCTCCGAATCCTGCTCATCCGAACCGGTCTGCGGGGTAGTAGTTGGTTCAATGATGGTTAATGGTGGTTGGGGCGCCACCTGTGTCACCCTTTGCATACCGCCAGCGTCGCCCTTTTCTGCTTCATCTGACGCCCTTGTGCCTGCGTTTTCAGCAAAGGGTGCCAAATTGGCAGGGTTAGTTAGCCACAGGGGATTGATGCGGTATTCGGCCGCGTGCCCGCGCCCTCCGTGACCGTTTCTGACCTGGATCAGCCACCCCGATGCGCGCATCTGGGACAGCTGCCGTTGAACGGTGCGAGTGCTCTGGCGAGTCTTGCGGGCAAGGTGCCCGACGCTCGGCCGGACGCTCGTCCCGTCGTCATGCGCGTGGTCCGCGCAAGCCAAAGCCATCAGCAGGTCGCCACCACCCGCCGGGTAGTGCTCCCACACCATGCTCATGATCTTGATGCTCACGATTGCAACAGGCCGGGAGTCAGTTGGCGGACAGCATGCTGGCGACTTGCGACGTGCGGAAGTACACGCGCCGACCAACCTTGAGCCGCGCCGTGTTGATCTCAGTGGCCCAGTCACTGGTTCTGCGGAGGCTGATTCGGAGCCCTTCAGGCGAGCGATCCAAAATCGATGCCAGTTGGCTGATGCTGAGCAAAGGGCCGTACTGCTGCAGAAGCGTTTCTTCGATGGTCATTCCGTACTCCAGCCGTGTTGATGTAACTTGAACGGACAAATTCTTGTCGTTACGGCAGTAGGATTGAAGGTCAACAAATAGCCCGTTTTCTTACTAGGACAAATTGCCCTATGGCCCGACCCAAACGCACCGACACCGAGGCGCTTCGAAGCCGCATGCGCACCGTGGCATTGATGCAGGAGTTGGCCCGGCGCATTGGGGCTGACAACCCCAACCAGTTCGCCAAGTGGTTCGATGAGCAAGCTGATGCGACCACGCAGGAGTCGGGCAAGTGGCGCCACAACTTCAATGGCAATAGGCCGCTTTCAACGCAACAGTTGAACTGGCTGAGCAAGCTTCCAGAATCCCTCGATGCTCACGCCATGTATCAAGACGGCCCATCAAACCTTTGGCGGGCCATGTGGACTGACCCTCGCGACTTGTGGACACTGTGCAGAACACGACTTCACGACACATGCACAGACCTTGACAGCCCAGTCTGGCTGAACGATGCCCCACTGCCTGCCGCCCACCGGAGTGACCGATACCTGGGGGACATGTTGCGAGAGTTCGAAGGGGAGCTATTGCTTGCCGATGCGTACGGCGAGCCATTGCTTCTTAGTCACCTGACCGAAGCAATCACCTTGTATCGGCTCTACCAAGTCACCAACAGCATCGCTAAGGTCAACCTCGATGGCGGTGGCGTCTATCGCTGCGTGCGGCAATGTACAGACTGTCTCTTATACACATCT
>JAVLFO010000115.1:0-10817 GCA_046052805.1 Aquabacterium sp.
ATCGCGCTGCGCAAGCGGCCGGTCAGCGCCGAGGCGCTCGAAGGCGCCATCGAGGCCATCGAGGCGCGCCTGCGCCAGTCGGGCGACAAGGAAGTTGATTCCACCCAGCTTGGTGAGTGGGTGATGCGCGAACTGCGCAAGCTCGACAAGGTGGCCTACGTGCGCTTTGCCTCGGTGTACCGCAGCTTCGATGACGTCAGCGAGTTCGTGGCGGCCATCAAGGAAACCGGCAAGCCGGCCAGTAAGAAGGCCGAGGGCTGAGCGCCGGGGCCTTGGCGGATGGCGTCCATGCCCCCTCGCTTGCGGGGGCTGGCGCTGCAAACCGCGGGGCAACCCGCCCCTGTGGCGATGAGCGGTCAGCTTGCGGCGGCCAGCGGTGTTGCGTCTGCCGGTCAACCCGCTACATTCGGCGTCCATGCGCAAGCGAGTAAAAATTCACACTCAGAGAGGCTTCACCCTGGTGGAGCTGATGGTCACTGTGGCCGTGGTTGTCGTTTTGGCGGCTGTGGCGGTGCCCGGGATGCAGTCTTTCCTGGCCAAGAGCGGCATGAACGCCGTCAAGGACGACTTCGCCATCGCCCTGCAACGGGCGCGCTTGGACGCCATCAGCCGCAACACCTGCGTGTCGATTTGCCAGTTGGCTGCGGCAGGTGGCAACACCTGCGCGACGGGTGCTGCGCTGGGCAACTGGCACCAGGGTTGGATCACCTACACGAACGCTGCTTGCAGTGGCAATGCTGCGACGGCCTTGACGCCGGCAGAGGTGATTTCTGTGCGCCAGCCGGGCAACGATCGCTACCAGTTGGTGGACGTGAACACGTCCAAGCAAGACGTGCTGACCTTCGATGCGCGCGGCACCTTGGTGTCGGGCTCGTCCACCTACCGGGTGACGGACGCGAAGAATCGCAGCAGCCCCTACCAGCGCGACATCAAGGTGAGCTTCCAGGGGCGGGTGCAGATCGATGTGGTCCCGCCCGTGGCAACGGGCTCCGGCGCGGGCACCGGTTCGGACGGCAGCCCGCCAATGGCCTCCAACACGCCATGAGCGCCAGCATGAACCTTCCTGCCCGTTCGCAATCTGGCGTGAGCCTCATCGAGGTGCTGGTGTCCATGCTCGTGCTCGCCCTGGGCATGGTGGGGCTGGCCGCCTTGCAGGCTCGCACCGTCAGCTACCAGCTGGGTTCTGGCCAGCGTGCGCAGTTGTCTGGCTTGTTGGCGGACTACGCCGAGCGGGTGCGCTCCAACTTGAACCAGGCGCCGGGCGTCGCCAAGCCTTCGGCTTACTTGTACGACGTGAGCTGGGCCGCGCAGTCGGCCGACGTGGCCGCGGCTTCGGTCGATTGCGCTGCCACGGGCGTGAGTTGCAGTGGCGTTGATTTGGCGCGCTATGACATGGCCCAGTGGCGTGCGGCGGTGCGGCGGGGCTTGCCCCGAGGCTCGGTGCGGGTGACGGGTGATGCGCGAACAGGCATCGAGGTCACCTTCATGTGGACGGACAAGGACCGCACCCAGGACGGGGTCAACGGCCGCACCCTGGTGGCCAGCGCCGAGTGCAAGACCGGCACCACCGGCATGGCCCGCCAGAGTTGCTGCCCCGACGGAGTGCCGGACGGCACCCGTTGCGCCAACTTCACGGTGGTGCCATGAGCCAGTGCCATGCCATGGTGGGCAGCCCTCGAGCGCTCGTGCCCGCCCATCCATGCGCGCGAGCACCGCAGCGACAGCGCGGGGTGACCTTGGTCGAGTTGATGGTCGCCATCGCCATCAACCTCGTTCTGGTGTTGGCGGCCACGCTGCTCTACCTCAACACCCGCGGCACGCAGAAGTCGGTCGATGAGCGCGGTGCGATGTTCGAGTCGGGCCAGTTCGCCCTGGAACTGCTGGGGCGGGAGATCGCCCTGGCCGGCTTCTACCCCGTGACCGGCACCGAGCCTGCCAGTGCGTCGCTTGGTTTCCAGGCGTCTGTGCGCATGACATTCGACCGTGCTGCCGCCCAGATGGTCAATGCAGGCGCGACCGGTGTCACCGCTTACCAGGGCGGCTTGTTCGGTTGTGCCGGGCAGACCCTGACCGCGTCCTTGACCGAAGCACACACTTGCGCCCCCCACAGCTCGACCACCAAAACGGCCTCGGGTTCGGATGCGTTCGCGGTGGCGTATTTCACCAGTGACACCATGTCCGTGGCGGTGGGGCAGCGTGCCGATTGCACCCGTGCCGATGTGGCCATGGACGCAACCTTGGCCCGCAACACCACCCGCCTGGGCACCGTGCCTGGCACCGGCGCGCCGGCCAACGCGACCACCGGCACAGCCGCCAAGCCCGACAAGGCTCGCACCGACCTGGGCTTGTCGCCTGCGTCACCGCTGATGGTCATCAACCAGTACTTCCTGGGCGCCAGCACCTTCACGGGGGAGGGCGGCAGCAAGATCAGCACCTTCGCCTTGAAGTGCCATGGCAATGGCAGGAACGCCAATTTCGGCGACGACATCGAGTTGGTGCCAGGGGTCGAGCAGATGGTCCTGAGCTACGGCCTGAAAGACCTGACTTCGGGGGCGCCGGTGCGCTACGTCACGGCCGCCGAGGTCAGCGCGGCACTCCCCGTGCAGGATGGCGATCAGACCCTCACGGGCTGGCAGCAGGTGGTGTCGGTCCGCGTGTGTTTGCTGGTGCGAAGCCTGAGCAACAACACGGCTGTGCGCAATGCAGCGGGCCAGGCCCTCAGCGTGACCGATTGCCGCGGCAATGCCGTTTCCCGCACCGATGGCGCCCAGGTGCGCACTTTCGAGCGGGTCTTCAGTGTCAAGAACCGCCAGGGCAACACGGTTGGGCCGGCAGTGGGTGGTTCGACCACCCCCACTCCCACCACGACCACCTCGGCCAACACCGCCGGAGCCGTCTGATGCCCCATCTGCATCCATTTTTCCCAACCAAGCGAGGTGCTCACCCAGCCTGGATGCGCCCGCGCCCGGGCAATCGGGGCATGGCCCTGGTGGTGGTGCTGGTCTTCACCATCGCCCTCACGGGCATCGCCTTGGTCAGTGCCAGACTGGCTCTGGGCGGCGAGGGGCTGGCGCGCAACCAACTGGACCACCAGGTGGCCCGCCAGGCAGCTGAAGCGGCCTTGCGTGACGCTGAGCGCGACCTGCTGCTGTCCGCCAACGGGGCGGCAACGGCCACGTGCTCGCGCGGTGCGGATCGCCCGGTGCAGAACCAGGTGCCGCGTTTCACTGCCGACTGCCTGCGGGGGCAGTGCAGTCTCAAGGAGAGCGATGTGGCCGCTGTGAAGTACAGCGAGGCCACCTCCACCACCACGGCGGGCGAGGCTTGGTGGCCGACGCAAAAGGGAGGGCGCTGGAACGATGCGGTCTCCACCAAACCCCGCGTCGGAAGCGCGGACGCGTGCGATGCCTTCAGAGGGGCCGTGCCCCTGGGCATCTTCACTGGCACACAGCCCATTCCCGCTGTGGCGCAGCAACCCGAGTACTTGCTGGAGCCCCTGCGCCGTGGCAGCCAATTGCTGGTCCGCATCACGGCGCGCGGCTTCGGCTACCGCCCTGGCACCGAGGTGGTGCTGCAGTCCTATTTCGCCGTTCCCGAACTTTGACCTCCGAGGCCCGACACATGCCCCGCATCCTGCCCCGCGCCTTGTTGCTCGCCTGTGGTCTGCTGGCACTCACGCTGAGCTTGGGTCTGGGCTTGCCATCGCCCAGCCTGGCGCAGTCCAGTCTGGCCACCTCGGTGCCCCTGTCGGCCTACCCGCCCAACATCTCGTTCGGCAGCGGTGGTCCCATGGTCATGCTGACGGCATCGCGCGACCACACCCTGTTCTCGCCCATCTACACCGATTACGAAGACCTCGACGGCGATGGCCAGGACGACTACACCTACAAGCCCACGTTCCGCTACTACGGTTATTTCGACGCCGACAAGTGCTACGCCTACAACGCCACCCGTGCCATCCAGCGCTTCGAGCCGGTGGCCATGCCGGCAAAGATCGGTGTCGGCGAGGCTGGCTCTTCCGTGCCCAAGGCCAGCTACCTGTCTTGCAAGGGCAGCACAGGCCGTTGGAGCGGCAACTTCCTGAACTGGGCGACGATGACGCGCATCGACGTCGTGCGCAAAACGCTGTATGGCGGCTACCGCCGGGAAGACACGCTGGACACCACCACCTTGGAAATGGCGCAGATGTCGCACGACGCGCATGCCTTCGTGAAGTACTACAGCGGCAGCGACATCGAGCATTTCACACCCTTCACCCTCGCTGGTGACCTGGGGGGCAAGGGCCTCACCTTGTGCAGCCGCGGGGCCTACAGCAGAGAGACCGGTGTCAATGGCTACCCCTTGATCCGACTGGCCAAGGGCAACTTCAGCTTGTGGGGCACCACGCCGCGCACCGTGTGCAACTGGGCCGAAGAGGACAACTACAGCTTCGGCGTCAAGGCCCGCTTGTTCTATGCCAAATACGGGCCGTCCAAAGGCCGTTTGGTGGGGGGCGATGTGGACCCCACCGCCCATGCCGTCGCCGTGCCTTCGTACCAGACGGACGGCGCAACGTACGGCCCGGCCGACGCCAAGATCGGCATCGAACTGGCTGTGCGCGTGCAGGCATGCAAGGCCGACCTGATTGGCAAGGAGCGCTGCCGGGCATACCGCAATCCCAACGCCTCCGCCAGCGACCCCGCGGTGCTCAAACCGATCGGCCTGCTGCAGGAGTTCGCCACGACCTCCGCGCCCGAGCAGGCGGCCTTGGCCGAGTTCGGCCTGATCACAGGCAGCTACGACAGCAACCTGCGTGGCGGTGTGCTGCGCAAGAACATGGGCTCCGTCAATGACGAGGTGGACCTCTACAGTGGTCGCTTCTGTCACAACGTCCTGGACAAGCTCAGCAACTGCGCGCAAACGGCCAGCAGTGGCCAGGTGGCTGCCGGCATCATCGTCAGCTTCGACCGCATCCGCCTGTACAGCGCTGGCGACTACAACAACGACAGAGCCGTTCGCTACGACCTGCCCCACCCCAGCAACCCGCCGAATTTGGCCTACCTGCGTCCACAGGACCTGGTCAATGGTGACCACGCCTCTTGGGGTAACCCCATTTCGGAAATGGTCGTGCAGGCGCTGGCTTATTTCGCTGGCGACACCCAACTTGGCATTGCTTCGCAGAACTGGCCGCGCGACACCGAGGTGGGCCTGCCCACGCCGAGGCGCGATGGTTCAGGCAGCGTCGTCATCGTGGATCCGCTCGACGATGCCAAGTCGAAAGACCCGGCCACCCAGAGGCTGCGCAGCAGCATGTACGGCAAAGGCATCTGCCGGCCGATGAATGTGCTCGCCATTTCCAGTGGCACGGTCAGCTACGACACCGATGAGCCAGGCAGCAGCGACGACATCTACGACGTGGTGCGCCCGTTTTTCTCGGCCAATGTGGCAGGTGGCGCCACCTTGGCGGGACTGACGGACAAGGTCGGCCAGATCGAGCACATCAACAACACCGCCCGGTCTGTGGGCAGCAGCACCGCCGGCTTCGGTTCCGATTGCACGTCCAAGCAGGTCGGTACGGTCGTCACCGCGGGTCTGGCCAATGTGGCCGGCGTCTGCCCCGAGGCCCCTGGCATCAAGGGCTCCTATCTGGGCGCGGGGGCGGCTTTCGCGGCCAACACCCATGCCATCCGCGAAATGGGCAACCGTCAGGTTGGTGGCGTCGCTGTGGCCTCGTCCCTGACCGCTGACACCGGCGCCAACGTGCGTCTGGACAAACTGCCGCAGCACGCCTTGCGTGTGAAGTCTTACGCGGCCTCGCTGGCGGGTGGCGTGCCCCGCATCGAGGTGCCCATCGGCACATCGGGCAAAAGGGTGTACATCACCCCAGAGAGTTCCTGGCGCCACAATCGCTTCAATGACGATCAGCTCATGCCGGGGGCGGTGTTGACCTTCAAAGCCTTGGACGTGGGCCGCAACGACAGCACCGACGAGGCCTATGGCTCCTATGTGGTCACCTGGAACGACGCCCAGTTCGGTGGCGACTACGACATGGACCTGATTGGTTTCATCCGTTGGGAGACCAAGCCGATCGCAGGCAACCCGGGCGCTTACGAGCTCAAGGTCCTGACCGATGTGCTGGGGCACGAAGCGGGTGCGCAAGGCTCTCACGGCTACAGCATCATCGGCACGCAAGCCAACCCGGGCGGCACTTACCAAGTGGATGGCCGTTACCTGACCCATGGTTCCAACGGTTATGCGAGCAGTTCCATGTGCAGGGACCGCAAGCCATCGCAATCGAGCCCGGAGTCAGCAGAGTTTGTGCGGCTGTGCAAGTTCAACGATGGGGGCATGGACACGGGCCAGGGGGGCCATGACAGCTTCGCTTGGGCGATGACGCCTGGCGAGGGCAGCTCCCAGTTCCTGGGCAAGAACGTGGTCTTTGCCGACCAGTACGTGGAGGGGACCAATGTCACCACCACCGTGACGCAGACCTTCCTGGTCAAGGATGGCGCATCGCCTGTGACCCTGCGTGACCCGCTGTGGTACATCGCCAAATACGGCAGCTTCGACACGGGGGAGAAGCGCACCGAGTTCCATGTGAGCACCGATGCCACGCCAGATGAGCCTGGCGCCAATGGTGCATCCACCAACTGGGATTCTCAATCCAATGCCCATGCGGATCAAAGCTGCGTTGGCAGCCAGTGTGCCGATGGCGAACCCGATGGGTATTTCCTGGCGCGCCGCCCCGAGTTGCTGGAGCAGCGCCTGCGCCAGTTGTTCAGCGGCCTGACTGCGGCCAGCAACTCGGCGCCCGCGGTGTCGTCGGCCGAATTGCTGACGGGCTCGTTCAAGTACCGCTCCGAGTTCAGCCGTGACACCTTCAACGGCAATGTGCGCGCCTTTGCGCTCTTGCCCACTGGACAGTTCAGCACCACAGTGGCCTGGGATGCCAGCGGTAAACTCACCGACGCCGGGAGTTCGCGCAAGATCATCACCCAGGTCGCTGGCGTCGGAGTGGACTTCGCGCTGGTCAGCGATGGCGCGGACAATGACAGCAACAACGCCTTGCTGCGACCGTTGCTGGGCTTGTCCGCCACGGACACCATCGGTGCAACCCAGCGCACGGCTGGCATCCGGTTGGTGAATTACATGCGCGGCGACACCAGCTTTGCCGGTACCTTGTTCCGTGCACGTGGTGAGCAGGGCATCATGGGCCCGGTGGTGAACTCGACGCCGTGGCTGCAAGACAGCCAGGCGGCCGCACGCTACATCGATACCGACTTTGCCTCGCAGCCCTCGTACCTCGCGTACGTGCTGAACAAGGCCGAGATGAGAGACAAAAAGCCTGTGCAGCCCAATGTGCTGTGGGTGGGGTCTTTCGACGGGATGCTGCATGGCTTCAATGCCAACACGGGCGACCCCATCCTGTCGTTTGTGCCTGGCGCGCTGCTGGGGCAGCTTGGCGGTGCCTTGGCGCGCTCGACGTCCGATCCCAAGCCCTTGATGGACGGCAGCCCCTACACGGCCGATGTGCTTGTCCCGCGTGTCTCGACCGCAACAGGTGGCGCAAGCACCGAATGGCGCACCTACCTGTTCAGCTCGCTGGGCCGTGGCGGTCGCGCGGTGTTTGCATTGGACGTCACCTACCCCGCCAGCCTGGCTGGCCGCGCACCAGCCAGCATCGTCAAGTGGTCCTTCACGGCCGACGACGACAGGGACCTGGGCTTCAACCTGATCGACCCCGTGCGCAGCAGCGTGTCGGGACAGGCATCGCAGGTGGTTTACCTCAACAACGGGCGCTTTGGCGTGTTGCAGCCCAACGGTTACCGTTCAGAAGGTGGGCGCGCGGTGTTGTTCATCCTGAATGCTGCGGGGCCCGGCACGGGCGCCTGGCGCAAGCCCGTCAGCGGCGATCCGGGCAATTACGTGGCGCTGACCACCAGCACCACCGACAGCAACAATGGCCTCATGGGCGTGACCTGGGCTGACCTCGACAACAACGGCACGGCCGACATCGCCTATGGCACCGACCTCAAGGGGCAGGTGTGGCGTTTCGATTTGCGCTCTGCCAACCCCGCGGAGTGGGGTGTTGCCTTGATCTCGCCTGCGCAGGCGTCGGTGTCCGCCAACAGCCGCTCGGGCCTGCCCCTGTTCTCGGCGAAGGATGGCAGCAACAAGGTCTTGCCCATCACCACAGCGCCGGCGCTGACCTTCCCGTCCTTTGGCGGCATCATGGTGAGCTTCGGCACGGGGCGCGCCATCGAGGCTGGCGACTTCCCGGACTTCGCGCGCGCGCAGCGCTTCTTCACCGTCTGGGACCGCGGCAGCTACAGCCGCACCATGCTCGGGGGGGATGTCCAGGACACCATGTTCCCAGCGCCCACCACTGGCGGCAATGAACTGCCTGACCTGGGTGGCACCAAGGTCAAGCCAGGCACCGGCACAGCCACAAGCGCAGGCACCTCGGTCAGCACCTTCGTGCGCCGTGTGGCCGTGCGCGAAACCACAGGTGCCGACGCTGGCCAGGTCTTCATCGCGCAGCTCAATGAGGACGGCACCGTGAAGCGCGATGCCAGCGGCAAGGCCGTGCCGCTGGGCGCCACCGATGTGGCGCCGCGCTTCGACCCGACCGTCAACGATGGTTGGTATTTCGAATTGCCCTCGGCCAGCGATGCGGGCGAGGCGCTCATCAGCTCCCCCGTCAGCCGCTTGAATTTCGTGCTGTTCACCACCGTGCGCGGCAAATCGGCCGATGAGCTGAGCCAGTCTTGCGGCAGCGGCCCACAAGGATCCTTGTTCGTGCTCAGTCCGATCAATGGCTTGCCCATCCGCAACATCCTGGTGGATGGCCGCAACCTGTTGGCGGTGGACGTGAACGACCAGAAGTTGCTGGCGGTGCGAGATGGCTCCGATGGCAGCACGGGTCTCAACCGCACCCGCGTGGTCGGTGACACCGAGAACCGCGAGCTGCAGACGCCTGCGACCAACTTGCGCGTGCAGTGGCGCGAAATCCCTGGCCTCAAAACCAAGTGAACCCCATCGACGAGCCTGTGATGCATTTGCGCCTCCCCAACATGTCGGCCCGCCCAGCCCAGCGCGGCTTCACCCTCATCGAGTTGATGATCGTGGTGGCCGTGGTCGGCATCCTGGCCGCCGTGGCCTACCCGTCGTACACCGAGTACGTGGCGCGCGGGCACCGCAGCGATCTCAAGACCCAGATGGCGGCAGCCCAGCAGTGGCTGGAGCGGCACTACAGCGCCACGTACGTGTACGGCACATCGACGGACAGCGATACCGGCAACACGGGCTTCAACGCCCAGCCTTTCGTGCGCAGCCCGATCCAGGGCAGCGTGCGCTATGACCTGTCGCTCGTGGTGGCGACCAGTGGGCAGACTTACACCCTGACGGCGACCCGCAACACCACCGGGAGCATGAAAAGCGACCCCTGTGGCGACCTGTCCGTCACGAACACCGGGGTGAAATCGGTGGCCCACCAAGGTGCCCGTTACGCCGATGCGGCGGCGGCGCTGGACGCCTGCTGGAACTGAGGTCGACATGGCCGTCGCCGTTTCGTCGCGGGAAGGGCGATCGCAGCTCGCCGTGGGGCGCTGGTTTGCGCGTCGGTCGAGCCCGGTTTTGGCAGTGGCAGGGCTGGTTGCGTGTGGCCTCCATGTGGTCTTGTGGTGGGGGTGGACCCATCAGGGATGGACAGGGGCGAAAGCCGGAGTGGCATCCACGGCGACAGCGGCGGTTCATGTCCGTTTGGGCTCGCCCCGCGACACCCACGACCCCGTGGACCCGGCGGCCATGCACGCCGACGCCCCTGTGCGTGCGCAGGCAACAGCCGGCGCGTCCCCGAACCAGGGGGCTGACCGTTCGCCTCCCGAGGGCACGCGCGCATCGGAGGGCTCCCAGTGGTTGACAGGCCGCTATGCGCCCGCTGACACGCTGGACCAAAGCCCGCGTCCCGAGTTGGGCTGGTTCCTGGACGAAGACGTGCTGGCACCCTTGCCGCATGCCAGCATGCTGGTGCAGCTGTGGGTCTCTGCCGAAGGCCGCATCGACCGCGCCGAGTTGCTGCGTGCCGAGCCTGCGGGCGATTGGGCCTTGCGCGCCTTGGCGCCCTTGCCGGGCACGCCCATGCGCCCAGGTGTGCGCGACGGCCGCCCCGTGGCGGCCACCCTCGTGGTAGAACTGGTGTCAGACAACGAGCGCTTCCGTTGAGCGGCCGTGGTGGCTCGCGCCACCGTGGTCAGACCGGGGCAGCGCTGAGCCGATCACCCGCACCAACACCCACGGCATCCCTCCTTGAACGACGATCTCTGGCTGCACCAAGCCCTCCAGCAGGCCGCACAGGCCCTGCCCATCTCGGCTCCGAACCCCGCGGTCGGCTGTGTCATCGTGCGCGGTGGCGAGCTGCTGGGCCAGGGCCACACGCAACAAGTGGGCGGCCCGCACGCCGAGGTGATGGCCTTGCGCGATGCCCAGGCACGTGGCCACAGCGTGCGCGGCGCCACCGCCTACGTCACCCTGGAGCCCTGCGCCCACCATGGCCGCACGCCTCCGTGTGCCGATGCCCTGGTGCGCGAGGGGCTGGCCCGCGTGGTCATCGCCTGCGCCGACCCGAACCCGCTGGTGGCCGGCCAGGGCGTGGCACGCCTGCGCGATGCGGGCATCGAGGTGCTGCAACTCGCGCCTGAGCACCCCGCGGCCTTGCAGGCCCGCGAGATCCTGATCGGCTTCCTGTCGCGCATGGTGCGCCAACGCCCGTGGGTGCGGCTGAAGGTCGCGGCCTCGCTGGACGGCCGCACCGCCCTGGACAACGGCGCCAGCCAGTG
>JAVLFO010000116.1:0-2703 GCA_046052805.1 Aquabacterium sp.
AGATCTACCCCCTAGAGTTCGTCGGCAGCGTCAGATGTGTATAAGAGACAGCAGGTGGCGGGCCACGTCGCGGCAACGGCGCAAGGGCGAGCAGCAGACCACGCTGGGCGCCGGCTGAACCTGTGCGGTCAGGCCGGGTGCCGCCTGCCCCTGTGCCACCTCGCGCAGCGCCTCGCGGTGGATGCGCCGCGCCAGGCGCCGGGCCTTGCGCGGGTCCACGGCCACGTCGGTGCGGCCGATGCAGCGGCCGGCCACGCCACGGGGGCGCGGGTGGCGCCAGGCGTGACAACGCAAATCCATGCCGCCCATGCCCGGGCTCAGGGGCGCTTCGTCTGGGCCGTTCGACAAGACACAGGCAGCTGTGAAGGCCTGAGTTTCTCGCCGCCCTCGCAACGCCAGATGACCTTGTCATGCTCGTCCAAGGATGGCGTGAACACCAAGGTGCCGCTCACATGGGCAACGGTCAGCGTCATGTTGTCGGGGTTCAGCTGCAGGACACTGCCATCGGCCAGACGCTCTGGCACGCCCACAGCGGCCAGAGACTCGGGCACCTTGCGGGTCTGCTCGTACTGGTTCGACAGCGCAGTCCGCGCCGGCGTGGACGCTTGATAAGCCGACTCCAACTTGGCTTTGACGGTGTAGTCCTGGTAGGCCGGGATCGCCACCGCAGCGACGACGCCAATGACGTAAAGCAAGATCAACAGGCCGAAGCCAGCGCCCAGTCGCCCCGCATAGGGGAAGAATGCGGCCAAGACATAGGCCAGGCCTTGACGGCCAGGCACACCTTGCTCGCCATGCAGCAGGCGCGCGATGCGCTTGGTCAGCCAAGGGTAGCCAGAGGTCAGCTCATGGAAGGACATCCAGAAACCCTCGGCGTGACCGGCCTGAGCCACATAGGCCGACAGGTCCATGCCGGGCCACGCATGCGCCCCCGCGGCCAGCGCCGACATGGCTTTGGCAGCGTTTTCGGGCGAACTGCAACAAGCGGCGCCATGTCGATCGCAGGTGCTCTCGCGTGCCCGTGAATAGGCGGCTCCCAGCAGGGGCAGCCACAACACAGGCCAACGCAGCAGTTGCCCGTTGAGGTGCTTCATCCGCAGGTGCCCCAACTCATGCCCCAGGTAGAAGCTCACGCCATCTGGATGGTTCGCCATCGCATCGACCACATCCGACATC
Source organism: Aquabacterium sp. (assembly GCA_046052805.1). Classification (GTDB taxonomy): domain Bacteria; phylum Pseudomonadota; class Gammaproteobacteria; order Burkholderiales; family Burkholderiaceae_C; genus Aquabacterium. The sequence goes on from JAVLFO010000116.1 coordinate 1,177, forward strand.
AGGACGACGTACTGCGTTCCCAGGAAGCGGGTGGCGAACGCATTGAGGCCTCCGTGTCCCTGCAGCACATAGGCCTGGGGCGGACGGCTGATTTGCAGGCGTTGGCAACATACCAGCAGTTGCTCGTGCAGGGCGGGAAACTGCTGGGCCGTCAGCTCAACGCCGTTGCCCTTGATGTGCGCAATCAATGCCGATTGAACGAACACATAAAACAAAAAGCCGATGCCCAAACCGATCAGCGCCGCACCCACGGTGCCAACGAGCAGACCGATCCAGACGAGAACGCCCAGCACGAGCGTGATGCGCCCGAGCGTGCGCTCGCGCGGATGAATCCATTCATTCATGGAATGACCTCTCTGATGTTGTGATGGCCGTGTGCATGGCAGCACGGCCGCAAGGCCCCTTGGCCCATGCAGCGCCGATTCTGACAGGCGCGCCCCTCGCACCCGCCAGGCCCACATCAGCCAATCGGATGAACCACGCTCAACCACGCCAGCAAGGCCATGAGCTCGCAGAGCTGCTGGCTGGCGCCCAGGGCGTCGCCGGTGAAGCCGCCCAGGCGGCGCTGGAACCAGCGGTGGCAGAAGACGCCGGCGAGCAGGGCGGCCACCATCGTCTGCCCGAAAGCCGTCACCAGGGTGCCCGTGGGCCAGCCGGCCTGGGCCAGGCACAACCACATCGCCCCCGCCACCAGCGCCGTGAGCCCCGCGGCCGCCAGCACCTGGGCGCCGGTGACTTGCATGGCCAGGGGCTTGGCCTTGGCGTGGTCGGCGTCGCCCGCATAGGGCAGCAGGCGGATCAGCACCACCGGCACCAGGCGCGACAGCGCGTGGCACCACACCAGGGCCATCGCCGTCCAGGCCAGCAGCACCTCGCGGACGTGGCTGGTCTCGGCGCTGTTGAGCTCCTGCAGGCGCGGCGTGAGCAGCTCGGCCAGCACGGTGGCCTTGAGGCCCAGCATCAGCACGAGGCCGATGGCGCCATAGGCGCCGATGCGCGAGTCTTTCATGATGGTCAGCGCGCGCTCGCGGCTGACGTGACCGCCCAGGGCGTCGCAGGTGTCGGCCCAACCGTCTTCGTGGAAGGCGCCGGTCAGCCAGACGGTCGCCGCCATGGACAGGCCCACGGCCACGGCCGGTGGCCACCACTGCGCGGCCAGCACCAGCACCAGCGCGCCCCACAGGCCGACCAAGGCGCCGACCAGGGGGAAGTGGCGCAAACAGGTCTGCAACCACTGCGGCTGCCAGCCCACCCAGGCGGGCACGGGCACGCGGGTGAGGAACTGCAGGGCGACGAAGAACAGGCGCAGTTCGTGGCGCAGTGCGTGGCGAACGGCGTGCAGCAGTCGGGTGATCGGGCTCGTCATGCGCGCATCATGCCTGCGGCCTGACAGCGCTCATGCCCGCGGCTCGGCGGTGCTGACCCCGGCGGCCTCGAAGCTGGCCATGTCGCACAGGATGTGGCAGGCCGACACCAGCAGGGGCCAGGCCAGGGCTGCGCCCGAGCCCTCGCCCAAGCGCAGGTCCA
>JAVLFO010000117.1:0-4068 GCA_046052805.1 Aquabacterium sp.
TGCCCTTGGCCGACATCTCGTTCAAGCGGTGCACGCCGGTGGTGGTCTCTTCGGTCACGCCGATGATCTCGGCCGACTTGCGCGAGTACCAGGTCGAATCAACCGCAAGCTTGGCCTTGATGGCTGCGAACAAGATGCGCTCTTCTTCGCTGCCAGGGTTGGCCAACACGGAGGTGTCCTTTTCGGCTGCCTTGCCCAGGTGCATCAACATGGTGGCATCGCCGCCATCGTCCAGGATCATGTTGGGGCCTTCGCCTTCGGTGCCCTTGGCGCCGAATTCAAAGATGCGGTGGGTGTAATCCCAGTAGTCTTCCAGCGACTCGCCCTTGAAGGCGAACACGGGGGTGCCGGCTTCCACCAGGGCAGCAGCAGCGTGGTCTTGCGTGGAGTAGATGTTGCACGACGCCCAACGCACGGTGGCGCCCAGGGCTTGCAGCGTTTCGACCAGCACGCCGGTCTGGATGGTCATGTGCAGCGAGCCAGTGATGCGCGCGCCCTTGAGGGGTTGGCTGGCGGCGTATTCGCGGCGGATGGCCATCAGCGCGGGCATTTCGTGCTCAGCGATGGTCAGTTCTTTGCGGCCCCAAGCGGCCAGCGACAGGTCGGCGACGATGTAGTCAGACGACGAAACGGGTTTCAAAACAGCGTTCATGGACAGAGCTCCTAATGGTTCAGAGCCGCCGTGAGCTGCCGGGAGTCAAGGCAATAGATACAACTCACCCAGCGGGACACATGCGGGTGAGCGCCGTTGCATGAAACCACTTCCGAGCCTGGGGGCCTGCCGCGGGGGCAAGCGCCTTGCAACGCTCCTCGAAAGTGGCCGAAGTATAAAGGCTGGCCTCAGGCTTGTGCTGCAACAACCACACGGTTTCGACCGGCTTGTTTACCCAGATACAAAGCCCGGTCAGCCCGCGCCAGGGCCTGCTCGACCGACTCTTCACGGCCCAGCACCGTCACTCCCCGGGTGATGCTCAAGGGCCGGGGGACGGCGCCAGCGTCTACGCTGAGGCTGCCCACGCTTTCGCGCAAACGCTGCGCGACCTGCTCGGCCTCGTCCTCGTCGGTGCCGGGCAGCAGCATCAAAAACTCCTCGCCACCCCAGCGCGCAACGTGGTCGACCTCGCGCACACCGTCGCGCAGCACGCGCGCCACCGCTTTGAGCGCACGGTCGCCTTGGGCATGGCCGTGTTGGTCGTTGACCTGTTTGAAATGGTCGATGTCGCCGATCACGAGCGCCAAGGGGCGCCCGCCCCGCTGGTACACGGCCGCCTCGTGCTGGGCCACCTCCATGGCGAAGCGCCGGTTGTGCAACTGGGTCAAGGGGTCGGTGCAGGCCAGCACCTGGAGCTTGGCTTCGGCTTTTTGCACCAAGTGGCGGTACAGCAAAGCCAGCAAGGCCAGGATCGTCAGCGCACTGGCCAGGTTGAAGTAATGCAGGGTGTGCAAAACCGCCTCGGGCAGGGCAATGGGCGGCAGCGCACGGCCAAAAATCCAGTCCATCAACATGTAGCCCAGGCCTGCGGCCACCGCCAGCGAGGCACGCAGCGCCCACGACCCGGATGTGCTGAAAATGGCCACCGGCACGATCAAGATCACATAGAAATGGAACCCCGTGCCCCAGCCGATCAACCAGACGGCCAGCACACTGTGGCAAACGATCTCGCTGCCCATGAGCAACAGGGCCGGCAGCAGAACGTGCTGGCGGATCAACAAGGCCGCCAAAACATAACAAAGCACGCTGGCCAGGTTGATCCACGCCATCGGTGTGACGCCCACCCACACAAAGACGGCCGCGAAAACGGCATGCGCCGCCCCGGCAATGGCCGTGGTCAACAGCATCAGCCGCTCAAACACAGGGGTGTCTTGTGACCCCAGCTTGGGCGTTGGTAAGAAGGGCATCGAGTCGCTCACATGCGGACCCTGAGATGGTGTGTGGTCTTGCAATATCGTCCAAACAGGCCAAAAACTGAACAGCCCGCATGCAATCGAGGCATTTTGGGTGCAAAGCCCGCGTTGTTCCCGAGCTCACACTGGTATCGTTGCATGAACAATGGCGCACGTGACTCCTGCCTACAAAGGCTAGCCTGCCCGCCTCGCCCACCGACGACCCCATGAGTTCAGACGCTGTTTTGCCCCCGAACGAAATGTCCCGTCTGGCGCGGTTGCGCGCTTTGGGTGTCCTGGATTCCGGCCCGGAAGCGCTGTTTGACGCGCTCACCCGCCTGGCGGCCGAGCACGCGCAAGTGCCCATTGCCCTGGTGAGTCTGGTTGACGCCGACCGGCAATGGTTCAAATCCAACCAAGGCCTGAGTGGCGTGCACGAGACACCGCGCGACCAGGCTTTTTGCGCTCATACGATCTTGCAAGACGGCCTCATGGAGGTGCCTGATGCGCAGGCCGACCCACGTTTTGCCAGTAACCCGCTGGTCCTGGGCGACCCCAACATCCGCTTTTACGCCGGGGCCCCCATCGTGCTGGAAGACGGACTGCGCCTGGGCACCCTGTGTGTGATCGACCGCGAGCCCAGGCAGCTCACCGCTGCTCAGCGGGCCTTTTTGTCTGACCTGGCCTACATCGCCTCCGAGACCTTTCGGATGCGCGAGCAAACCATCGCTGCCAGCCAGACCGCGCAAGACGAGTTGCGCGCCCGCGAAGCCAGCTACCGTGCCATCGTGGAAGACCAAAGTGAGCTGATCTCGCTGGCCCGTCCCGACGGCACGATCGAGTTCATCAACGGCGCCTACGCAAGGCATTACGGCATCGACCCTGTCCAAGCCATTGGCACCAACTTGTTTGACTACGTGCACGACAAGGACCGCGAAGCGGTGCGCGCCCACTTGGCCCGCGTGTGCGATGCGCAAACGGTGTTCCGCGGTGAAAACCGCACCCGATCGGCCTCTGGGCAAGAGCACTGGATGGCTTGGACCAACCGCCCGCTGCTCGACGATGCAGGCCGTGTCACCGCCATCCATTCGGTGGGCTTTGACATCACCGCCTACAAAGCCACGCAGGCGGCCTTGGAAGACAGCAAAGCCAAGCTGAGCGCCATGTACGAGCGCACGCCCGCCATGCTGTATTCGGTGGACGCGCAAGGCCGCATGCTCACGGTGAGCGACACCTGGCTGTCCAAACTGGGCTACACGCGCCAAGAGGTGATCGGTCGCCCCTCCAAAGAGTTTCTGGCGCCGGGCTCGTACGAGCGCGTGCGAAGCATGGCCCTGCCAGCTTATTTCAAGACCGGGCATTGCAGCAACGTCGAGTACCAAATGCTGCGCAAAGATGGCGGCCGCATGGACGTGCGGCTGTCGGCCATCATGGAGCGCGACGCGCAAGGCCAGCACCTGCGCTCGATCGCCATCTTGGAAGACGTGACCGCGCGCCACGCCGTAGAGGCCGAGTTGCGCGCACAGCGCGAACGCCTGGCGCTGGCCACCCAGTCCAACGAAATCGGTATTTGGGAGCTCAGCCTGCCCGATGGCAAGCTGGTATGGAGCGAGGAGATGTTCCACATCTTCGGCTGCGCCCGCCAGGACTTCCATGGCCACCTGAGCGACTGGGAGCGCTGCCTGCACCCCGAAGACGTGCACATGGCGCAGCAAGAATTCACAGACGCGCTGGCCGGCCACAAACCCGTCGACTTTGACTTCCGGGTCATGCATGGCGACGGCAGCACGCGCTATGTGTACGCCCGCGCCACCATCTTCCGCAACGAGCAAGGCGAGCCCATCCGCGTGCTGGGCACCAACTACGACGTCACCGAGCGCAAGCGCATGGAGCGCGAGCTGGCCGAAAAGCACGAGCTGCTGCGCGTGACCCTGCACTCGATCGGCGATGCGGTGATCACCACCGACGCGCAAGGCCGCGTGCAATGGCTCAACCCCGTGGCCGAGCGCATGACCGCCTGGCACACCGAAGCGGCCCGGGGCCAGCCCATCCGCGACGTCTTTCATGTGGTGGACGAGCACACCCGCCTGCCGGCCCCCTGCCCCGTCGGCCGCTGCCTCAGTGGCGAGGACGACGCTCCTCCTGTCTCTTATACACATCTGACGCTGCCGACGACTAGTCGAG
>JAVLFO010000118.1:0-7994 GCA_046052805.1 Aquabacterium sp.
ACGTAGGCATCGCCCTGGGCCGGGTGCAGCAGGCGGTGAAACAGCATGCCTTGTTGCACAGGCACCAGTGGGTAGATGTGCTGCACATTGGCTGCGCCACCCGGCACGGTGGTGAGCAGTGCGTCGATCTGGGTCTGGGTCAAAGACACCATCGAGAGCAAATCGGGCGTGATGTGCGTGCATCCTGGCGGGATGCCGCTGCCCGACTCTGGCGCATCGGGTGTGACCTGGGCTTGGATGCGTTCAGCCAGTTCAGCCAGGTTGTGCGCCGAAAAGATGCTGCGCACGTCGACGCCCAGGCCGGCTTGGCGCAGGCGGTCGATCATTTGCACCACCAGCAGCGAATGGCCGCCGAGGTCAAAGAAGTTGTCGTGCCGGCCGATGTGTGGCCGCCCCAGCAGCTCAGACCAGATGGCAGCGAGCGTGCTTTCAATCTCGCCCACCGGCAGCTGCGACACGCCCGGCGCCTGTGCTTGAGCGGCGGGCAAACGGGTGAGGTCGAGCTTGCCGTTGGGTGTCAGCGGCAAGGCGTCTAGCACCAACACGGCGGCGGGCACCATGTGCTCCGGCAGTTCGGCACGCAGGCCGCGGCGCAAGGCCACTTCGGCCAGGGGTGCATCTCCGGTCACATAGGCAATCAGCCGTGGCGGCTTGGCAGCGTCATCCAAAATCACGGCGGCCTCACGCACGCCCGCCTGCCGTGCCAATGCCGATTGAACTTCACCCAGCTCCACACGGAAGCCGCGGATCTTGACCTGATGGTCGTTGCGGCCCTTGTAGATGATCGAGCCATCGTCGCGCCAGCAGGCCAGGTCGCCTGTGCGATAGAGGCGATCGCCGGCAGGCTGAAAAGGGTTGGCGACAAAGCGCTCGGCATCGAGGGCAGGGCGATTGAGGTAGCCAATGGCCACGCCTGCGCCGCCAATGTAGAGCTCGCCGGGCACCCCAATGGGCACGGGCCGCATGTGGGTGTCGAGGATGTAAACCTGCGCGTGTGGCAGTGGCCGGCCAATGGGCACAGTGCCCAACTCGTGTGGCTGACACTCGTGGCTGGTGGCGCACACCGTGGCCTCGGTGGGGCCATACAGGTTGACCAGCCGCCTGCCGCTGACCGGGTCCGCCCATCGGCTTGCCAGCCCAGGTGGGCAGGCTTCGCCCCCCACGCACACCACCTTCAGGTCGGCCAAGCCTTCGTGCGTTGGCATCATGCTGAGCGCGACGGGCGGCAGCAAGACATGGCTGATGCGCTGGTCTCGCAGGGTGTCGTACAGCGTCTGCCCAGGGAGCAATTGCTCGCGGTGCGCCAAGACGAGGCAGGCGCCCGATGCCCAGGCCAGAAGGTACTCCCAGATGCTGGCGTCAAAGCTGATGGATGCGAACTGCAAGACCCGGCTGTTGGCTTGTGCGTTCAGGTCGGCTTGCTGCACGGTGGCCAGGTTCAACAAGTTGGCATGGCTCACCAACACGCCCTTGGGTGCGCCCGTTGAGCCCGAGGTGTAGATGACATAGGCGGCGTCTTGCTTGCTCAGGCCGGTGTCGGTGGGGCGCTGCGTGGCGTGTGATGTTGGCTCGATGTCGAGCTCACTGACGGTCATCACCTGGGCTTGGCCGGCCCATGCGCTGAGGTCCACGCTTTTTTGCGACAGGATCAATCGCATGCCGCTGTCTGTGACCATGTGCGCCAGCCGTTGTGCCGGATACGCAGGATCCAAGGGCACATAGGCCGCTCCGGCCTTCAAGATGGCGAGCAGCCCGACGATCAATTCGGCACCGCGCGGCATGCACAGGCCCACCAAGTCACCGCGAGAAACGCCATGTTCTTGAAGGCGGTGTGCCCAATGGCTGGCTTGCTGGTCCAGCTGGGCGTAGGTGATGACGCGGCCGTTCATCTCCAGCGCGGCCGAATGGGGCTCACGGCGCGCCTGTGCTTCCACCAACTGATGAGCCAAGACATCGCGTGGCGCCGTGGTGTGAGCGCCATGGAAGGTTTGAAGCAAGCGGGTCGCTTCTGCTTCAGGCATGGCGGTGATGCTGCCCATCGGCTGGTCGGGCGAGCGCGCCAATGCCAGCGTCAAGGATTCGAGCGCCTGGGTCATCCACGCTGCGCTGCGTTGCGCCAGCTCGGCCTGGGCCGCTTGCGCACGCAGTGTGAGCGCGCCAGCCACGTCATCGACCGACATGACCAAGGGGTAGTTGCTGCGCTCTTGCGCCGACAACACAGTGACCCCGGGTAGCCATTCGGCGCCAGCTTCGAGGGCGCCGCCTTGCTGCCGATGCCTGACGTTGAGCACCGATGTGAACAAGGGCGTACCCGCAGGTACGCCGCTGCAACGCTGGGCCAAGGCCAGTGGCGCATGGTCGTGCGCCAGGGTGTCCAGCAAGCCTTGCTGCGCGCGCTTGACGGCGTCGAGCACCGAGCCTTCGTGCGTGTGGAGGCGCAAGGGCAGGGTGTTGATGAACGCGCCCACGGTGCGGCTGGCGGCCTGGTCATGCAAACGGCCGCTCAGCACGGTGCCAAAGACCACGTCGTCGCGCCCACTGCTCAGTGACACCACCATGGCCCACGCCACGTGCAGCAAGGCTGCAGGCACCACCCCATGGCGACGTGCTTGCTCAGACACGCTGGCAGACAGAGCCATTGACAAGGGGGACACGATCTCAGCCACCTCGCTGCCGTCACCGTGGACATCGCGCAGGCCGAACGGCGCCGTGGCTTCGTCGATGTCACCCAGCAGTGCCTTGAAATAGGCTTCATCGCGGCCGGTAGTGCTCAAGGCGCGCGTGCGATGTACGAAGTCGCGGTAGGCCATGGCCGGCAGTGGCTCGGTGCCGTCGCCCTGCATGAAGGCCTGCAGCTCTTCGCGCAGCAGTTGCAGGGACTGGTTGTCGTCCACCAAATGATGCAGGTAAACAATGGCATGCCAGGCTTGCGCTTGTCCCACCATGGGGCCTGCTGTGCCTCCTGGTGAGGCCAATTCGACGCGCATCAAAGGCGCCTGCGCCAGGTTGATGGACAGGCTGTGCGATGCCAAGCGTTGATGCAGCTGCATCAAGACGTCTTGCTGCGGGTCCAGTGTCAGCTCGTGCACCGGCAATATGGCGTGCCGCATCACGAGTTGCACGGGCTGGGGCAGGCCCGACCACATCACCGCCGTGCGCAGGGCGTCGTGCCGGTCGATCATGCGTTGTAGGCCTGCGAGCAGGTCGTCGCGACGTTGTGCCGAATCCAAGCGGATCAGCATGGGCATCACATAGGGATCACCGCCCAGCAGTTGGCCTTGCGGGTCGCGCGGCAAGCTCACGTGGTGGAACAGCATGCCCTCTTGAAGCGGCGCGAGCGGGTAGATGTCTTGAACCTGGTCGGCGCGCACGCCCGCGCTGCTCAAGATGTGATCGATGTTTGCCTGCGTGAGGTCTATCAAGGGCAGGAGCTCGGGCGTGATGCGCTCGCAACCCGGCGCGATCAACGATGCAGGCGCGACTGGCAGGGGCGCTTCGGTATCGACATCGGCGTCCGAGCGCTCACTGAGCCTTTGCGCGAAATGAGCCAAGGTCGGCGCTTCGAACACCATGCGCATGTCGACCCGCCAGCCTTGTGCACGCAGAAGGTCTGCCAGCCGGATGGCCAGCAAAGAGTGTCCACCCAGGTCAAAAAAGTTGTCTTGGCGCCCGACGGTGTTCAAGCCCAGCACGGCACGCCATGCACTGGCCGCCATTTCTTCGACATGTCCATGCGGTGCTTCGTACGCGGCATGAGACAGGTCCTTGGCGCTCGGCGCAGGCAAGGCCTTGCGATCCAGCTTGCCGTTGGTGCTCAGAGGCAACTCGCTCATCAGCATCCACGCGCTGGGCACCATGTGCGCAGGCAGGGCAGCGCGCAACAGGTCGCGCAGGCGCTGGGTCAAATCGCCGGTGGCCGCTTGTGACTCCATGCGAGGCACAACGTAGGCAACCAAATGCAATGAGGCTGGTGCGTCACCGTCGTCCACGGACAAACTCCGCGCCACGACCACGCATTCTTGGACTTGCTCGTGTGCGGCGAGGTGGTGCTCGATCTCACCAAGCTCGACCCGCTGCCCCCGGATCTTGACCTGGTGGTCCGCGCGCCCCAGGTACTCGATGGCGCCATCTTCGCGCCAGCACCCGATGTCGCCCGTCTTGTACATCTGCGCCGTTTGCTTTTTGGCTGGGGCCAAGTCGAACGGGTCTGGCACAAAGCGCTCCGCCGTCAGGTCGGCTTGCCCCAAGTAGCCCTGCGCCACGCCCACACCGGCAATGTGGATCTCGCCGTGCACGCCAATGGGCACGGGCTGGTTGAGTGCGTCCAGGATGTGAATGCGGATGTTGTCGATGGGCTTGCCAATCGGCACGCGAGGCACCTTCGAGGTCATCTGCGACATCGCACCCGTCATGGCATGGTCCGGGGCACAGGTCCACGCCGTCACGTCGATGGCTGCCTCGGTCGGGCCGTACAGGTTGTACAGCTGGGCACTGGGCAGGCACGCCAAGGCTTGCTGTTGCAAGGCCCAAGGCAGCTCCTCACCGCTGCACACCACGCGGCGCAAGCTGGCGCACTGACCCGATTGGACCGTGCCCACAAAGGCTTGCAGCATCGAAGGCACAAAGTGCAAAGTGGTCACGCCACATTCATCGATCAGCTGTGCAAGGTAGTGCGGGTCTTGATGGCCTCCCGGTTTGGCCATCACCAAGCGGGCACCCACGGTCAAAGGCCAGAAAAACTCCCAGACCGACACGTCAAAGCCATAGGGCGTTTTTTGCAAGACGCGGTCGTGAGCGTCCAGGCCATACGCCTTTTGCATCCACTGCAAACGGTTGACCACACCCCGGTGCGCGTTCATGACCCCTTTGGGCCGCCCGGTGGAGCCCGAGGTGAAGATCACATAGGCGCGGCTGTCAGGGCTGAACGCATCGCCCAGCTTGTGCAAATCTGCATGGCCTGCATCGCCCACAGAGGGTGTGTCTGCGAGCGGCAAGGTCAGCACCGGGCAGCTGACAGGAGGCAGCGTTGTGCCGTCGCTGGCCCGCGTCAACACCAAGCTGGGCGAGACCTCGGTGAGCAGTTCATTCAGGCGCTGCTGCGGGTGATCTGGATCGAGTGGCACATAAGCCGCCCCGGCCTTGAGCACAGCCAACAAGGCCACCACCATCTCGACGCTGCGCTGCAGCGCGATGGCCACCAGGTCGTTGGGCTTGACGCCCTCTCGCTGCAGGCACACGGCCAGCTTCGTGGCCTGTGCATCCAGCTCGGCATAGCTCAGGGCTTGCCCATCGCAGACCAAGGCTACGCGCTCGGGGTGCATGGCCACACGCCGCTCAAACATTTGGTGGATGGCGAGGTCATCGTCAAACGGCGCTTCAGTGGCATTGAAGCTGTGCAGCAACAGCGCTTCATCGCGGGGGATGAGGGGCATCTGAGCGATCGGCCCGTCGTAGCCAGCCACCACGGCTTCACACGCCGTTTGCAAGCGTGCGATCAGGCGGGAGACCTCGCTGTCGCTCAGGTGCGCACGGTTGAAAACAAATTCGAGCAGCAGCCCGTCATCGCGGTGGTAGTCCTTGGCCGCGATGGCCAAAGGCGTTTGTTCGCGCCCGTTGTGCAGCGTCCAAAAACGCGGATGGCCATCACCCATCATCACGTCTGCATCGAACGACTCAAGCGAGAACGTGACATCGAACAACTGGCGCCGACCGCTGGCGCTCAGTTGCGCCACGCGGTTGATCTCACTGATAGGCAAACGCTGGTGCCGCATGCACTGCCTGAGTTCATCGGCCACTGCCTGCATTTGCTGGGTGAAGCTGCGGCTCGTGTCCACGCTCACCCCCACAGGGCACATCGACGCGAACATGCCCATCGTTTGGCGTTGTTGCGGCGATGTACGGTTGTGCACCGGCACGCCAATCACGATCTCGTCGGCGTCATGCATGCGAGACAAACCTGCGTGGATCAATGCCAGCCAGAAGTGAGCTGGCGTCAGGCCTACCGATGTGCAATGACGCTCAATTTGATCAGAAACCGTGCGTGGTAAACGCCAGGTCTGTTTGCCACTGCTGGCCAATTCGCCGCCGGCTCGAACAAAGCGCGCGGGCAGCAGTGCGGGCGGCAGGCTGGCGTGACGTTGCGACCAAAACGCGATGTCACGCGCATACCGAGGCGAGGCTGCATAGGCTCGCTCGGCATCCAAGAGTCCTTGATAAGGCGGTGCGGGTGTTGTGTCGAGTGCCTCGCCCGCCAGCAGCTTGTTGTACGCGTCGATGATGGCCGCACCGGCCATGGGCACGCCATAGCCATCCATCACCATATGGTGATAGCGGTGCATCCAAAGGTAGCCGGCGTCCGCGTAGCGAACCAGCAGCATGTCCCAGGGCAGCACGCCATGCTGGAGCGGCACAGCGCTGCTGAAGGTTTGCTGCACATGGGCCAAGGCGGCTTCGCGGGCCGCCGATGCTGACGTGGCGTGTGCATGGCGCAGATCGACCAGCGGTAAATGGACATGGGCCACATCTGAGACACGCAGCGCACTTGCCAAGCCGGCATCTGGCCCCGAAGACACGGGGACCATGCGCAGGGCATCGTGGCGCTGAACGGTGTGCGCCAGCGCTTGCTGGAGTTTGTCGAGATCAACCGCAAAGGGCATGTCAACGCACATGCCAATTTGGTACAGCGGCAGATCCACGTGCACCATCTGATCCAGCCAGATGACGCTTTGCACCAAGGACAAGGGAATCAGGGGGAACTGTGCAAAGTCATTTGCGCTTGCCGCACCAGCCACAACACCATTCATAAAACCAACGCACCAACACCATTCACGAACAAAAGACGCTTGCCGCTGAGCGTCTGCGACCGGCTTCAAAGAGGAGCTGTCGATGGTGCCAAGTGCACCCGTTGGGTGCACCAGGGTTTGTCAGGTAGATGACACTTTTTGGCTTGTTTGAGGGGGGTGAAGGCGTCAAACCTGAGCCGGTCAGGGTGCCTTTGGCGTCGCGTTTGTTGGGCTCATCTGGTGGCGTCTGCAGCCGAATTTCGGATGAAGTTGATCCCGATCTCAGCTTGCGACACCAACGGGGTGGCCACTTTGAGTGAGACGTTGGGCATCGCCGCCGATGCCTCGCCGCTTGTGCGCGGCCAAGCCATGCCAATGGCCGCCAGATGGCAAGGTGTCGGGGCCCACTGCGCCAACCACCATGTGCGTGCGCCTTCTGGCGTGCTGGGCGAGGCTTGCATCGCAATGCGACCTGAGGGCTTGTCCAACTCAAAGCCAACACGACGCAATGGCGCGTGCATGCCCTCGCCGGTGGCCTTGACCACGCATTCCTTGAGTGTCCATAGGGACCAGAACAAAGCATCTTGTTGCGGGCCTTGACCCGCAGCCAAGACGGCCTTTGCCTCAGATGCGTTCATGGTGGTGCCCATCACCTCCAGCGGTGCTGCGCCATCGGTTCGTTCGATGTCCACGCCCACATCGCAGTCCACCGCGATGGCCATCACCACAGCATCACGGGTGTGGGAGAGGTTGAACGACAGCCTTTGCCCCAACTCAGACCCGTGCAGCACGCGAGGCTTGCCGTGGGCCTCTCGCTCAAAGCACAGTGCTTGAGGCTTCTCGCCCAGCTTGTTTGCCAACACCGTGCGCTGGAGCGCTCGCGTCACAAGGTAGCGATCGCGGTCCTGCTGGAACCTGAACCGCGCGTGCTGTGCCACTTCGTCCGGCGACAGCAGCTTGGCGTACGCCGACACCAACCCAGGATCGAGGCACTCGTCGATCATCGTGATGTACAACTCAAGCGTGGTGGGCATGTCAAGCAGGGGCGGGGCAGGTGCGCCATGGTAGCGAGTTGGGGCAAAATTGGACATGCGGTGCGACCAGCCGTCCACCCGCCTCAACCCCAGGACCATGAGCCAGCACACAACCGACGAATTCGCCATGCGCATCGCGCTTGACCAAGCGCACAACGCGTGGCTGGCCGGCGAGGTG
>JAVLFO010000119.1:0-3963 GCA_046052805.1 Aquabacterium sp.
AGGCGCGACCTTCAGCAGTTCTTCCAGTGTGCGGACACCGGCCATGCCGTTGCCCACCATCACCAGCTTCATCTTGGACATGCAAATGCTCCATCAGCGGGGCGTTTAAATTCTTGTGCGTCAGACCATGCAAGTTAGAGGCCAGGGTGACGCTTTGCGCACCATGATGGGTGTCACTCGCAGGGCGCGAATGCCGGGCTGTGCACCTGTGTTGGGCGTGAAGATGGCGTTGAAACGGGGCAAACAGGGGCGTGTCGGGCACCAGTGAGGTGCCACCGAGCCCTGGCACCCAGTCGCCTGAAACTGAAATTTTTTGACCTGCCTGCTGGGGCTCGCCGCACGCTTGGATCGGAGACAATCACGCCCGTAGACACAGGAGATTCCATGAGCATCAAGTCAGACCGCTGGATCCGCCGCATGGCCCAAGAGCACGGCATGATCGAACCCTTTGAGCCCGGTCAGGTTCGGGCGGCGGCCGACGGCCAGAAAATCGTCAGCTATGGCACCAGCAGCTACGGCTATGACATCCGTTGCGCTCGCGAATTCAAGGTCTTCACCAACATTTATTCCACGGTGGTAGATCCCAAGAACTTCGACGAGAAGAGCTTTGTGGACATCGAGAGCGACGTCTGCATCATCCCGCCCAACAGCTTCGCGCTGGCCCGTACCGTCGAGTACTTTCGCATCCCGCGCAACGTGCTGACCATTTGCCTGGGCAAGAGCACCTACGCCCGCTGCGGGATCATCGTCAACGTGACCCCATTCGAGCCCGAGTGGGAGGGCTACGTGACGCTCGAGTTCAGCAACACCACACCCTTGCCGGCGAAGATTTACGCCGGTGAAGGCTGCGCCCAGGTGTTGTTCTTCGAAAGCGATGAGGTGTGCGAAACCAGTTACCGTGACCGAGGTGGCAAATACCAAGGTCAAACCGGTGTGACCCTGCCTAAGACCTGAGTTGGTTTTGCCGATAAAGCGGGTGAGGGCACCCGTTCCAAGGATGGGCGATTCTTAACGGACCGTTACAATGGCGGCAAGCCGAGCGCGACAAGCGCGCCTGGCCGCCCAGCTGTACAAATGGACGTTGAGAACACCACCGTCCCGGCCCAACAACAAGAAGCAGCAGGCGGCCCTCAGGTTGTGCGACCACACAGAAGCCTCGTGCTTCAGGGAGGGGGTGGACGCACATTGGTGTCCCTAGTTGTACCTTTTCCTTGGGCCTACCCCGATGCGCCGACCTCTACAGTCTCCAGCTCTTGTCAACGCGTTTTACGACAGCGTTCGTCCTGAGCAACGCGAGACCGCTCAAATCATGCACAAGGCCATCTTGGCCGCTGCGCCCCACCTGCGCCCCGAGGTAAAGTGGGGCAATCTGTGCTTCATGAACGACAACGACAACATGCTCGCGATCGTCATGTACAAAATGCACGCTCACTTGCAAGTCTTCAACGGGATCATGCTCGTGGGTGAGTTCCCTGAGCTGGATGGCGCTGGCAAGGGCATGCGCCATGTCAAGTTCCGCTACCGCCAGCCAGTCAATGAGCAATTGATCCGCGAATTGACCTTGGCCAGTTTGCAAGCTGCAGCCGTGGCGGCTCACCGAGCTGCATCGCGCTGGGGTTAATACCCACGCTGGCTTCACCCGGTGAAACGCGCTGCTAGCATGAAGGCATGCACCTGATGAACGCCGATCTCCATTGCCACTCCAGTGTCTCTGACGGTACCTTGTCGCCCGAGGCCGTAGCTGCGCGCGCGCATGCCAATGGTGTTGAGCTGTGGGCTTTGACCGACCACGACGAAGTGGGCGGGCAGCATCGCGCGCACGCTGCAGCCGCATCGTTGGGCATGGGCTACTTGCCGGGCGCCGAGATCTCGGTGACCTTTGCGAACCAGACCGTGCACATCGTGGGCTTGGGCTTTGACCCAGACGATGCAGCCCTGTGCGAAGGCCTGGCGCAGACCCGAGGTGGCCGAGAGCGGCGCGCGCGCGACATGGCACAGGACCTGGCCCGCGTGGGCATTGAGGGCGCTTTCGAGGGCGCACTGAAGTACGTCGGCAACCCCGATTTGATCTCGCGCACGCACTTTGCGCGCTACATGGTCGAGATCGGCATTTGCAACGATCCCCACGAAGTGTTTCGCCGCTACCTCACCGAAGGCAAGCCAGGCTATGTTGAGCATCGTTGGGCCAAGCTCGCCGATGCCGTGCGGTGGATCACCGGTGCCGGTGGTGTTGCTGTCATCGCGCACCCAGGGCGTTACGACTTCACACCCAACGAAGAGTACGCGTTGTTCACCGAGTTCAAGTCGCATGGCGGCACGGGCGTGGAAGTGGTCACCGGCAGCCATACCGTGGCCGAGTACCAAAAGTACGCCGACATGGCCATTGAGTTCGACATGCTGGCGTCACGCGGTTCTGATTTCCACGACCCGTCTGAGAGCCACACCGACCTGGGCACCTTGCCCAACCTGCCCGGCAAACTGACACCGGTGTGGGAAGCGTTGTCGCACCGCATCTTGAGCCCCTGAAAGACGGCGCAAGGCGCTGTTAGGGCGTAGGCTGTTGCACATGGCCCAACTCTTTGAAGTCCACCCGGAACACCCGCAACCCCGCCTGATCAAGCAGGCCGCTGACCTGATCAGCCAAGGGGGCGTGGTGGCCATTCCCACCGACTCCAGTTACGCGCTGGTCTGCCAGCTAGACGACAAAGCCGCGGTGGACGCCATGCGCCGCATCCGGGGGGTCGACGATCGCCACCACCTCACGCTCTTGTGCCGTGACCTGTCTGAGTTGGCGATGTACGCGCGCGTCGATAACCAGCAGTACCGCCTGCTCAAGCTGGGCACGCCTGGGGCCTTCACCTTCATCTTGGATGCGACCAAAGAGGTGCCGCGCCGGGTGTCTCACCCTTCACGACGCACCATTGGGCTGCGCGTACCCGATCATCGGGTCACGCAGGCGTTGCTGGCGCAATTGGGTCAGCCGGTGTTGGCCACCACCCTGATCTTGCCTGGGAGTGAGCTGCCTTTGAACGACCCGCACGAGATCCGTGAAGCGCTCCAAAAACGCATTGAGGCAGTGGTGGATGCGGGCGCATGCCCGATGGCGCCCACCACCGTGATCGACCTGAGCCAGGGAGAGGCCGTGGTCTTGCGTCAGGGGCGCGGTGATGCGTCTTTGTTGGGGTTGTTGGGCTGAAGCGCACTGGCCAGCCAGGCGGGGTCAAAGCCCAGTTGCCAGCGTCCACGCACCGACATCAGTGGCACGCCCGGCGCGCCGCGTGCATTGAACTGCGCCAAACAGCTGGCGTCGGTCTCGACATTGCATTCGCGCCACGGTACGTCGTGCGTGCTCAGCCATGATTTGGCTTGCGCGCAGTACTGGCACGTGGAGGTGGTGAACATCGTGATGTCACCTTCTTGCGCCAAGGCCCGCACCTCTTGGGCCGATTGGCGGCCGTGCCACCAAGCCAGCGATTGGCTGCCGCCCACGACCACGACCATCACCACCGCGAGGCTGAGCCATGAGCGGGCGGGGGTTTTGGTGCGGACGTAGGTGCTCATGCAGCTTTCTGCCCAAGTTTGCTCTCTTGTCCAGCCAAGAGCTTGCGGATGTTGGCTTCGTGGCGCCAGATCAGCAGGGCGCTCATGAGTGCCACGCCCACAGTCATGGGGCCTGCGCCCCAGCCGAGGTACTCAATGACAGGCGCCGCCAAGGCAGCCACGAGCGCCGCCAATGACGAGTAGCGAAACACCGCAGCCACCGCGATCCATGTCAGCAAGACCAAGCCGCCCAGCGCAGGTGCAAAGCCCAGCAAGACACCAGCGGCCGTGGCCACGCCCTTGCCACCTTCGAACTTGAAGAACACCGGCCACAGGTGGCCCAAAAAGGCAGCCAGGCCGACCACGGTGATCGTCATGGCATCGCAACCCAGGTGCTGGGCGACAACCACCGGGATATAGCCT
>JAVLFO010000120.1:0-1892 GCA_046052805.1 Aquabacterium sp.
AGCTCAACAGAGCCGACCATCAACGCGCTGGCAGCGAGGGGCGGGGAGGACAGGGTGGACACAGGGGCAGCGCAGGCCCTTGTTGGGGGCCATCACATGACAAAAAGCAAGTTGAAAAGAGGGCGCAAAAGACGCCGCAGCCCCGACCGGGTGAGCGGTCAGGGCTGCTTAAAAAAGAGGCAGAAGTATAGCGCCGGCCGCAATGGGTCGGGGCATTTTTTTGGCTTTTTTTGCCGCCGGCCCAATACCTGCAAAATGCCGCCATGGAAACTGGCTTGATGGCGGGCGTGACCGCCGTGCTTCATTGGCTGGCGCTGCCCGAGGTGGGTTTGAGCGCCGTTTTCTTCATCGCCTTTGTGTCAGCCACGCTCTTGCCCATGGGTTCTGAGCCGGCGGTGTTTGCTTTGGTCAAGACCCAGCCCGAGCTGTTCTGGCCCGCGGTGCTCGTGGCCACGGCGGGCAACACCCTGGGCGGCATGGTGACGTGGTGGATGGGTTGGGGTGCACGCCGGGCGGCCGAGCGCTTGCGGCGCCCGGGCGCCGTGCCAGCAGCTGAAGCAGGTGCCGAAGGGCCCGGGCAGCCCTCCAAAGCCCGCCAATACGCCATGGCCTGGCTGCAAAAGCATGGGGCCGTGGCCTGTTTGCTGTCGTGGTTGCCCATCGTGGGCGACCCGCTGTGCGCGGTGGCCGGGTGGCTGCGCCTGCCTTTTTGGCCTTGCACGCTGTACATGGCCATTGGCAAGTTCGCGCGCTACGTCAGCATGACGGCCTTCTTGATCTGGTTGATCTGACCGCCACGCTGCGTCAGTGCGCGCTCACTTCTTGACCGAAATGGCGGTCACGGTGAACTGGCCATTGACCTTGTCTGCCGAGAAGGTGACCTTGTCGCCCACCTGCAGCGTTTTGAGCCAGGCGGGGTCGCTGACGCGGTAAGCCATTTTCATGGCGGGCATGTCGAGGCTTTTGATCTCGCCATGCTGCAGCGTGACCTTGCCGGCATCGACGTCGATCTTTTTGACCTCGCCGTCCACGGGCTCGGCATGTGCGGCCAGGGCCAGCGTGGCGCCAGCGATCAGGCCAGTGAGGGTGCGAAGCAGGGTCTTGCTCATGGTGACTTTCATGTGGGCTCAGTGCCCTTCGTGGTGGTTGCCTGAGCCGCCGGGTTTGCGAACTTGCAGCTCCAGCGGTGAGGCTGTGGCTGGCGCATGGTGTGCGCTGCTGGCCTGGGCGGGCTCGGGCAAAGGGGCATCCCCCTGCTCCCATGAACGGGCGGCGGTGCCTGCCGGTTGACGCCACCAGCCCGGATCGGCGTTGCTGCCCCTGGGCTGGTCGGGGCGCACCTTGAGGGTGGTGAACATGCCGCCCATGCCGATGGCGCCAAAAGGGCCGTCGCCGGTCATCATGGGCAGGGTGTTGTCGGGCAGCTCCATGCTCATCTCTGTCATGTCGTGCATGCCTTTGCTGCCCATGGCCATGTAACCCGGCACCAGCTTGTTGATTTGCTTGACCAGGTCTTTTTGGTTGACGCCAATGAGGTTGGGCACGTTGTGGCCCATGGCGTTCATGGTGTGGTGGCTCTTGTGGCAGTGCAGCGACCAGTCGCCAAGCTCGTCGGCGATGAATTCAATCTGGCGCATCTGGCCCACGGCGATGTCGGTGGTGACCTCGGGCCAGCGGGCCGACGGGGGCACGGGGCCGCCATCGGTGCCCGTGACCTGGAACTCGTGCCCATGCAGGTGCATGGGGTGGTTGGTCATGGTCAGGTTGCCGATGCGCAGGCGCACGCGGTCACCTTGGCGCACGTTGATGCTGTCGATGCCCGGGAAGGCGCGGCTGTTCCAGGTCCACAGGTTGAAGTCGAGCATGGTGTTGACCTTGGGGCTGCTGGCGCC
>JAVLFO010000121.1:0-9074 GCA_046052805.1 Aquabacterium sp.
GGCAGCGTCAGATGTGTATAAGAGACAGGTGGGCTGGGCACCAGGCCCAGCCCCGGTCAGGCAAGGTCAGCGCGCGGCGTCGGCGGCCACGGCGTCACCCGTGAAGAAGCTTTCCGACTTGCGCGGCACGACGCGGTAGGCCTCGCCATTGAGCGCCTGCACCGTGCTCATCGTGCCGGCCTGCAGGTTGAACACCGAGACCGTCTTGATGACCACCGCGGGGATGGCCGGCACCACGAAGGGGTAGGCCTGGGTGGTGCGCCACAGCTTGCCTTCGGCGTCGTAGCCGTCCATCAGGGTCAGGGCCCAGCTGTCCTCGTCGAGGTAGAAGCGGCGCTTGGGCACGGCATGGCGCTTGCCCGGTGCGACCGTGGCTTCGACCACCCACACGCGGTGCAGCTCCCAGCGGGTCTTGTCCGCGTTCATGTGGTGCTTGGTGAAGGCGTCGTCCAGCTTGGCGGTGACCAGGCCGTTGTTGTTGTACGGGACGTACATCTCCTGCTTGCCGACCAGCTTCCAGTTGTAGCGGTCGATGGCGCCCAGGAAGCCTTGCACTTCGTCGAAGTAGTTGGCACCGGAGGCCACGAAGTCGGGTGTGTCGTAAGCCACCGTGGGGGCGCGGCGCACGCGGCGCTGGCCCACCAGGTACTGCCAGGCCTGGCGCGAGTTCTTGATGTCGATGCTGTCGCGGAACACCAGGGACTCACCGGCCTTGAAGGGCGGCTCGGTGGCGTTGAAGCGCTGCATCAGGTACTCGCCGCTCCAGCTCTCGGGCGAGCCGTCCTTGTAGTAGTACGGGTGCTGGAAATTGATGTCGTTGCGCGTGGCCAGGGCACGGGCGCCGTCGGAGCTGGTCACCATGTTGCGGAAGCCGTAGGACAGCGACTCGGCCTCGACGCGCAGCTGCATGTTCCAGGCGGCCTCGGCACCATCTTTGGGGATGGGGAAGGGGATGCCGCCGAAGCAGCCTTCCACCGACCAACCCGTGTCCTTGGTCTTGCAGCGCGTGGCGTTCTTGAAGGTGTTGTCGTACACATAGGCCGGGGCCGAGGCCGTGCGGCGCGTCTGGTAGACATCGACACGGAAGGTGTCGGGGTACTTCTTGAGCAGGGCCAGCGTGCCTTCGCTGAGCTTGTCGGCGTGCTGGGCGGCGTTCTTGGCCGTGATCTGCAGCACCACCTTGTCGTTGGGGAAGGGGTTGACCGGCACGTCGCCGACCTTGGCACCCGTGGCCTGCGTCAGCCCGCCGTCCCAGGCGGGGATGGTGCCGTCCTTGTTGGCGGCCTTCTCGGCGCCCAAAGGCGTCAGGGTGCTTTTCAGCTTGGCGGCTTCGTCGGCGGTCACGGCGGCGTGGGCCACGGTCATGGCGCTCAGGGCCATCACGGTGGCCGTCAACATGTGCTTGTGCGGGGTCATCAAAGTCTCCTTGTGCGTCAGGTCGGTGTCGTCAGAAGCTGCGCTGGATGGTCAGCGAGATGAAGTCGCGGTCCTTGTAGTACTGCTTGTAGCTGGCGTAGGTCCCGGTGGGGCCCGCAGCTGGCAGGCTGGGCGCAGGGCCGGCAGAGCCGAAGTAGTGGGTGAGTTGCAGGCCGGCCTTCCAGGTCTTCTGGTAGTCGAAGTTGAAGCCGATGCTCATGTCGCCGCCACGCTCGGGTGCGACCTGGAACACCGCAGAGCGGCCATACAGCCCCAGGCCGATGCCGATGGGCACTTGCAGGTCGAGCTGCGGCAGGACCTGGAAGTACTCGGGCTGGAACACCATGCGACCGGCCAGGTGGCCCTTCGTGTGCGTGGTGTTGAGCGCGTCGGGAATGGGCACGCCCATGCCGGTGGGTGCGCGTGTGACCTGCAGCAGGCGGTTGTAGGCCAGTTCGCCGACGACGCTGGCGGCATCCCACAGCGGCGACGCCGCCATCACCGAGATGGCCGACACGTTCATGTGCAGGGTGTTGCCCAGCGCGTAGGGCGTGTTGCCCTGGTTGTTCGCGGTGGTGCCCAGCGTTGTCAGCACCAGGTCGCCCAGCGGGGCCAGCGGGGTGTCGCGGCGCGTCGAGATTTCGGCGGCCACGTTGGTCTCACCGAGCACGGTGGACAGGCTCGCGCCGAAGGTCTTGACCTTGCGCTGGTAGTACAGCGAGTACGTGCCCGTGGTCAGGTCCACGACCGGCACCGGCAGCTTCTCGTCGAACTGCGCGGCGTAGAGGCCGTAGTCCACATCGCCCACCTTGAAGCGGACCTGCATGCCGTACTGGCCGCCCTTGGAGCCCTTGCGGTCGGCGGTGCGCGGTGCAGCGCCGCTGGGCAGCAGCAGCAGGTTGGCGCCATCGCCCACGAAGTCGGCGGGGCTGAAGTAGCTGCCCGTGGCCGGCAGGCGGATGGGGCGCCATTCGAGCTGGTAGTAAGCGCCCAGCGAGAGGTTGGGACTGATCTGCAGGTTGCTGGAGACCTGGTTGACCGGCAGCGCGATTTCCTTGAACTGCGCCGTGGGCTGAGAGAAAGCCTTGATCAGGTCGACCGGTGCCTGGGCATAGGCGATGCCGTTGGCGCCGAGGAACAAGGTCTCGCCGTAGAGCTGGGTGTGGCGGCCGGCGCGCACGCTGAGCTTGCTGTCGCCCAGCTCGGTCGAGCCATAGACGAAGGCGTCGGAGAACTCGCTCTTCTGGCCCATCAGGCGGCGGGTCTGCGGCGTGAAGACGTTGTTGGGGCCACCGTTGGCCGCGCTCAGCGTGTTGGGTGCGCCGCCGGCGGGGTAGTCGTTGCTGTTCTGGCGGTAGACCGCGTCGTACCAGGCCGCGCCGGACACGCGCATGCCGATGTTCTTGTACGAGGCATCGAGCTCGCTGAGGATGTCGATGCGGTTGTTGATGAGGCCTTGCTTGAAGGCCATGTCGCCGGCGTCGACGTTGGGCTGTTCGGCCGAGGCCGCCACGGACTGGCTCGGGTCTTTCAGGCGAAAGGCCGCACCGTATTTGAACGTGTTGTCCCATCGCACCTTGAGGTCGGGCACGCCAGTGTCGATGGCGGCGGCCCACACGGGCGTCAGCATCGAGGCCATCACGGCCAGAGCAGACGCAGACAGTCGCGGCATGCGCGCACGGTTCAGGTTCATCTCGGTCTCCTACACACGGTGTTGTGGTGTCAGCGGCAGGGCTGCGCTGAAGCAACCTGCGTGGGAAGAGACCTTATCGAAGCGACCTGCGGCAATCCAATACCGTTGCAGACAGGCGCTGATACTCCGAAAGTATGTGGATTGACGCCACGTCAAGGGATTTCACGGACTGCCTCTTCACCCGCTTGTGTGGCAGTTCAAGGTGGCCATGGGCCGCCGCATCGGGCACAAAAAAAGCGCCGGGGCTTGCGCGCCCGACGCTTGCAAGGACCTCGCACCACGGGCCCACCATCGGCCCAGGATACCGATGGCTTCAGGGGTTTCGGAAGATGGCCTTTTGCATCTTGCCCACCACGCGCAGCTTCACATCGCTTTGCGGGTAGATGCAGCAAGCCAGCACCTCGCGGCGGGCTTCGTCGGCTTCGCTGATGTGGCAGCGGCTCATGGGGCGCGTGCGGAACTCACCGGCCAGCACCTGCACCTTGCAGACGCCGCAGCCACCACCGCGGCAGCCCACGGGGATGCCTTTGCGGCCCGAGCGCGACAAGGCGTTGAGCGCGGTCTCGGCCGAGGCGCAGGCAAAGGACTCGCCGGTTTCGTCGATCACCACCTGGTGTCGGCCGGGGGAAGCGGTGGGTGCTGTGACTGGGGCGGCTGGCACGTTCGTGCTCATGGTGTGTCTCCATCGGTGGGGCACGCGCGGGGGGCCTGGCAGTGCCACGTTGTGCTTCGTTTTGCGCCAGTGTCTCGATCGCAGAGGCGGTGTCCAATACCTCAGCGGTGCATCGGCCATACCTTCGCGAGCATGAGGGTTCGACGCCATGGCGCGGTGGAAGCGGCCCCTTTACCCTGTGCTTTGTATCTCCTGCGCAGCCCCTTGCCACCACGGGTTCTCCCTGGTTTTGACGCGCACCACGGCACCCTTTTGCATGCACGACCCCAGCCGCCGCTTCGACCTGACGCCCCACCTGCGCTTCAACATCGAGTCCGGCGACATCTGGCTCAATGAGCAGCGCATGGTGCTCATGCACAGCGACGCCATGGGCATGCTGCGCCGCGAGCTCATCCACAGCGTCGGGCTGGAACGCGCCCAAGGCATCCTGTTGCGCATGGGCTTTGCCGCCGGCCAGCGCGACGCCGAGCTGGCCAAGTCCCTCGTCAAGGACGGCCCGTTGGAAGACGCCTTCCTGCTGGGCCCTCGCCTGCACACCCTGCAAGGCCTGGTGCAGGCCGAGACCGTCCGCTGCACCCTGGACCTGGCCAGCGGCGACTTCGACGCCGAGGTGCACTTCCACAAGTCCTGGGAAGTCCAGGCCCACCTGCGCGACCAGGGCAGCAGCCACGCGCCCGTGTGCTGGCACGAGGTGGGCTATGCCTCGGGCTACACCACGGCCTTCATGCAGCGCTTCATCGTCTTCAAGGAATGCGCCTGCGCGGCCACCGGCGATGCCCACTGCAGCATCGTCGGCAAGCCCGCCGAAGACTGGCAGGACCCGGCCTACCTGCGCCACTTCGAGCCCGAGCAGGTGACCGACGATTTGCGCCGCCTGCAATCCGAGGTACAGCAGCTGCAGGCCGCCCTGTCGCAGCAACGTGCCGCCAGCCCCATCATCGGGGCCTCGGCGCCCATCCGCCAGGCCGTGGGCCTGCTGGAGAAGGCCGCCACCCACCGCATCACCGTGCTGCTGCAGGGCGAAACCGGCGTGGGCAAGGAGGTGTTCGCGCAATGGCTGCACCGCCACAGCCCGCGCGCCGAGCAGGCCTTCGTGGCCGTCAACTGCGCGGCCATGCCGCACGAGCTGGTCGAGTCCGAGCTGTTCGGCGTGGAGCGCGGCGCCTACACGGGCGCCCAGCAATCGCGCGCCGGGCGCTTCGAGCGGGCACACGGCGGCACGCTCTTCCTCGACGAGATCGGGGACCTGTCCCTGTCGGCACAGGCCAAGCTGCTGCGCGTGCTGCAGACGGGCACCGTCGAGCGCCTGGGCGCCGAAACGGCACGCCAGGTCGATGTGCGCCTGGTGACCGCCACCCACGTGGACCTCGAAGAAGCCGTGCAGGCCGGCCGCTTCCGCGCCGACCTCTACTACCGCCTGAGCGCCTTCCCCATCCACATCCCGCCACTGCGCGAGCGCCGCAGCGACATCCCGCTGTTCGTGCAGTGCTTCATCGACAAGCACTGCGCGGCCAACCAGAAGCGCGTGCGCGGTGTCAGCGACCGCGCCCTGCAGGCCCTGCAGGCGCACGCCTGGCCGGGCAATGTGCGCGAGCTGGAGAACATGGTGGAGCGTGGCGTGCTGCTGGCCCCGCCGGGCGGGGACATCGAGGTCGAGCACCTCTTCGCCAAGCCCTGGAGGCCCTCGCCAGACGAAGCCGTCATCGGCGCGCGCGGCACGCTGGACGCGCCGCCGCCCGAGGGCCCCGACGAGGCCCTGCTGGCAAGCCTGCTGGGCGAGGGCCTGGACCTGTCGGCGCTGGAGGACCGCCTCGTCGCGATGGCCCTGCAGCGCTCGCAAGGCCACCTCGCCCAGGCCGCCCGCATGCTGGGCCTGACACGGCGCCAGCTGAGCTACCGGCTCAAGCAACCCGCGGACATTCCTGTCACCGCGCCCTCCCAGCCCTGAACACTTTTTGTCGGGGCAAGCCCTTGGTTGGCGGCCCTGAACAGGCCATTTCGGGCCCATCCCGACGCGTTTGGACCTGGCCCGTCGATTGCGTATCTCCGGTGTGCTGTGAGCGACACCCAGACCCGGAGACACCCCATGCAAATCGACCTCAAGACCCTCGCCATCGAGCCCTTGCGGCCCGCCTACGACCACCTCGTCAAGCGCTTCGGCAACAAGCCTGCCACGCGCTACCAGGAGGCCAGCTACGACCTGCAGGCCGAAGAGCAGCTGCACTACCGCCCCACCTGGGACCCGGCGCATGCGCTCTACGACAAGTCCTGGAGCAAGATCGTCATGCAGGACTGGCAGGCCCTGAAAGACCCGCGCCAGTACTACTACAGCACCTACACCCTGGCGCGCGCCAAGCAGCAGGACACGGCCGAGGCCAACTTCCAGTTCGTCAGCAACTACGGCCTGTTCGCGGCCATGCCGGAGGCGCTGCGCACCACCGCACGCCAGCTGCTGGTGCCGCTGCGCCATGCCGCCTGGGGCAGCAACCTCAACAACACCTTCATCTGCGGCTACGGCTACGGCGCGCCCTTCACGCAGCCCTGCATCTACCAGGCCATGGACCAGCTCGGCATCGCGCAGTACCTCTCGCGCATCGGCCTGCTGCTGGGCGACACCGAGGCACTGGACGAAGCCAAGCAAGACTGGATGAGCGGCGAAGCCTGGCAGGCCCTGCGCCGCTACACCGAAGACTGCATGGTCGTGCGCGACCCGGTGGAGGTGTTCGTGGCGCAGAACGTGGCCATGGACGGCCTGCTCTACCCGCTGGTCTACGAGCGCGTGATCGACGACGCCTGGTCGCTGCAAGGCGGCTCCTCGCTGGCCCTGCTGACCCAGTTCATGAGCGAGTGGCACGCCGAAACCCGCACCTGGGTGGACGCCGTGCTCAAGGTCATGGCCGCCGAGTCCGACGCCAACCGCCAGCAGCTCGACGCCTGGCTGCAGCACTGGGGCACGCGCGCCGCCGCGGCCCTGCTGCCGGTGCTGTCCATCGCCCTGCCCGAGGGTGCGCCCGGGGGCAACGCCGACGCCGCCATGACCGAGTACCGCGCCGCCTTCCAGGCGCGCATGGCCAAGCTCGGCCTGAACGCCTGAAGGAGCGGCCATGTCACGCGTGTTCATCGCCCTGCAAAGCAACGAAGAGACCCGTTGCATCGTCGATGCCCTGGTGCACGACAACCCCGACGCCCACGTCGACCACCAGCCGGCCATGGTGCGCGTCAGCGCCGAAGGCCGCCTGGTGCTGCGCAAGGACAGCGTCGAGCAAGAACTTGGTCGTCCCTTCGACATGCAGTCCATCCACGTCCACATCGTGACGCTGGGCGGCCATGTCGACGAAGAAGACGACGCCCTGACCATCTGCTGGAACCACTGACCCCCAAGGAGACCGCCATGGACATGAAAGTCAACACCAAGAAGCTGGGCCTCAAAGAGCGCTACCGCCTGCTCACCCGCGACCTGGGCTGGGAGCCCAGCTACCAGAGCCACGAGGCCATCTACCCCTACGCCCATTACGAGGGCATCAAGATCCACGACTGGAACCAGTGGGAAGACCCCTTCCGCCTGACCATGGACGCCTACTGGAAGTACCAGGGCGAGAAGGAGCGCAAGTTCTACGCGATCATCGACGCCCATGTGCAGAACAACGGCCACCTGAACATCTCGGACGCGCGCTACCTCACCGCCGTCAAGATCTTCCTGCAGGCCATCAGCCCCGGCGAGTACTCGGCCCACCGCGGCTATGCGCGCATCGGCCGCGAGCTGCCCGGCGTGGGCACGCAGGTCGCCTGCCAGATGCAGGCCATCGACGAGATCCGCCATGCGCAGACGCAGGTGCACGCCATCTCGAACTACAACCGCTACTACAACGGCTTCCACGCCTTCACCCAGATGCGCGACCGCATTTGGTACAACTCGGTGCCGCGCTCCTTCTTCGACGATGCGATGTCGGCCGGGCCCTTCGAGTTCATGATCGCGGTGGGCTTCTCCTTCGAGTACGTGCTCACCAACCTGCTGTTCGTGCCCTTCATGTCGGGCGCGGCCTACAACGGCGACATGGCCACCGTGACCTTCGGCTTCTCGGCACAAAGCGACGAAGCCCGCCACATGACCTTGGGCCTGGAGTGCATCAAGTTCATGCTGGAGCAGGACCCGGACAACCTGCCCATCGTGCAGGCCTGGCTGGACAAGTGGTTCTGGCGCGGCCTGCGCCTGCTGTCCCTGGTCAGCACCATGATGGACTACATGCTGCCCAAGCGCGTGATGTCCTGGCGCGAGGCCTGGGATCTGTACGGCGAGGAAAACGGCGGCGCCCTGTTCAAGGACCTGGCCCGCTACGGCATCAAGCCGCCCAAGGGCTGGGACGAGGCCGCCGAGGCCAAGGACCACATCTCCCACCAGCTCATGCTGGGCTTCTACCAGTGGAGCTTCGGCACGTCCTTCCACAGCTGGATCCCGTCCGACGAGGACATGGACTGGCTGTCGGCCAAGTACCCCGAGACCTTCGACAAGTACTACCGCCCGCGCTGGATGCACATCCGCAAAATGGCCGAGGAGGGCCGCCCCTTCCAGAACGTCGGCCTGGCCAAGCTGTGCCAGACCTGCCAGATGCCCGCCGTGTTCACCGAGCCGGGCGACCCGACCACGCTGTGCAGCCGCGAGCTGGAACACGAGGGCGAGCTCTACCAGTTCTGCTCGGACCACTGCCAGGACATCTTCCTCAACGAGCCCGAGAAATACATGCAGGCCTGGTTGCCCATGAACCAGTTCTTCCAGACGGCGCCCAGCGAGGGCGGCATCGAGGCCTGGATGGCCTGGGTGGGCCTGGTCGGCGGCCAGGACAACGGCGACTACCGCGGCTCGCAGGACGAGCAGAACTTCAACCGCTGGAAGAGCATGACTTCTGGCACACCGCAAGCCTGAGGAGAGCGACCATGCCCGTGAAATCCATCGGTGCCTACACCGCCACGCCAGCCGACGTGCAGGCCAACTTCCACGGCGCCCAACTGGTCTACGCCAGCTGGGACCACCACCTGCTGTTCGCCGCGCCCTTCATCATGCCGGTGCCACCGGACATGCTGTTCAAGGACTGGGTGAAAGACGCCCTGACGCCCTTGATCGCGGCCGATCCCGACACGCCGCAGATCGACTGGACCCGCGTGCAGTGGCACCTGGGCGCCCAGCCCTGGCAGCCCGACTTCGAGCGCAGCCTCAAGGACAACGGCGTGCGCCACAAGGCGCAGATCCGCATGCACACGCCGGGGCTCAACAGCCTGATGCCCTTCGCCGCTTGA
>JAVLFO010000122.1:0-8270 GCA_046052805.1 Aquabacterium sp.
AGATCTACACTCGACTAGTCGTCGGCAGCGTCAGATGTGTATAAGAGACAGGCTAGTACCTGAAACTAGTGCGTCTACCAATTCCGCCACCTGGGCAGGTAGCTGTTCGTCTGAACACCGAAGGCCAGTGATCAACCAAGACCGATAATGTAGCACGCTATTTTGGTGAATTGAGCTTCTAGCGCTCTTTTTGTCACCTCAGCGCGACGGTTGTTGCCGGTGTGGCTCGGATGCGTTGATGTGCGCGCAGACAGGCGTGAGATCGCGAAAGATTGCGGCGCAGGTGGTGTACGCTGGTCTGCAACATGCAGGTAAGCAAGAAGTCGTTTGATGGTCATCGCGCCGGATCCCTGGGTTCAGGGCTGACGCTGGTTTCTTGCGATCATCTCGTTGGCGCCTGTTTGCGGCAAGTTGCCGGCGCTGCGGCGCAAATGGCATGGCAAAAAACAAAAAGCCGCTTGATTCATCATCAAGCGGCTTCTGTATTGGTGCCCAGGAGAGGACTCGAACCTCCACGGAGTTACCCGCTAGTACCTGAAACTAGTGCGTCTACCAATTCCGCCACCTGGGCAGGTAGCTTTTTACTGATCACCTTGATCGCAAAATTTGCGTCTCAGTCATCAGCGAAGAATGAAATTCTAGCATCAAAATAAGGCTTATGACAACACCCTCCCCAATTTTTGTGAACCTCATGAGCGAAATCATCGGTACCGTGCAAGGTCACCGTGATGGGCATGGCTTTGTCCAGGCCGATGAAGGCGACGTCAGCGTCTATTTGCCTCCGCAAGAGATGCGCTCGGTCATGCACCGCGATCGCATCAAGGTTCGTGTGGTTCGGTTTGACCGACGAGGGCGCCCGGAGGGGCAGGTGCTCGACATCATCGAGCGACGCAAGACCCCCATCATCGGCCGCCTCTTGCATGAAGGCGGTGCTTGGCTGGTTGCGCCCGAAGACCGTCGATTTGGGCGCGACATTCTGATCCCAGCCAAAGCCACGGCCAATGCCGAGCCAGGGCAAGTGGTTGCCGTCGAGTTGACCGAAGCGCCGTCCCTGCTGGCTCAGCCGGTTGGCCGTGTGTGCGAAGTGCTGGGTGGGATCGATGACCCCGGCATGGAGATCGAAATCGCCGTGCGCAAGTACGAGGTGCCGCACCGCTTCAACGATGATGTGCTGGCACAGGCGGCCAAGCTGCCCGAAAAGCTGCGAGCGGTCGATAAGAAGGGGCGCATTGACCTGACGGATGTGCCGCTGGTCACCATTGACGGTGAAGACGCGCGCGACTTTGACGACGCCGTGTATTGCGAGCCGGCCACCATTGGTCGCAGCAAAAAGCCCAACGGCTGGCGTTTGATCGTCGCGATTGCCGACGTCAGCCATTACGTCAAGCCTTGTGAGCCGCTTGACCGCGATGCGTATGAGCGCGCCACGTCGGTTTATTTCCCGCGTCGCGTGATCCCGATGCTGCCGGAGAAGCTCTCCAACGGCTTGTGCTCGCTCAACCCCGAGGTCGAGCGCCTCTCGATGGTGTGCGACATGCTCGTGACCGAGGAGGGTGAGGTCCATGCGTACCAGTTCTTCCCGGCGGTGATCAACTCGCATGCGCGTTTCACGTACACCGAGGTGGCGACCATCCTTGGCAACACGCGCGGCCCCGAGGCGCAGCGCCGCGGTGAGTTGGTGTCGCACCTGCTGCATCTGCACGAGGTATACAGGGCCTTGCTCAAAGCCCGAGCAGGCCGCGGTGCCATCGATTTCGAAACCACTGAGACGCAAATCGTGTGTGACGACAACGGCCGCATCGCCAAGATCGTGCCGCGGGTTCGCACAGAGGCGCACCGCTTGATCGAGGAGGCCATGCTGGCGGCCAACGTGTGTTCGGCCGACTTCATCACGCGGGGCAAGCACCCGTCGCTGTACCGTGTGCACGAAGGCCCGACGCCTGAAAAGCGCACGCTGCTCAAGAACTACCTGAAGGCGTTGGGTTTGGGTTTGAGCATTGGTGACGAGCCCAAGCCGGGCGACTTCCAGTCGATCGCGCAGGCCACCAAAGACCGCCCTGATGCCACGCAGATCCACACCATGCTGCTGCGCTCCATGCAGCAAGCCATTTACACGCCGGCGAACAACGGGCACTTTGGTTTGTCCTACGAGGCCTACACACACTTCACCAGCCCCATCCGTCGCTATCCAGACTTGTTGGTGCACCGTGTGATCAAGGCTTTGTTGGGGCACGGCCGTTACGGCTTGAAGGTGCCACCGGTTCAATCCTCTGTCGGGAACTTCAAGCGCAAGCCGGGGCAGGGTGGTGGTGCCAAGGGCTTGCCAGCCGCGCCAGTCAAGGTTGCCGCGCGCCTGAAGTTGCCACCTGAGGAGGCTGCAGCCTGGGAGACCGTGGGGATTCATTGCAGCGCCAACGAGCGACGTGCTGACGAGGCCTCGCGCGATGTGGAGGCTTGGCTCAAGTGCATGTTCATGCGCGAGCGTCTGGGTGAGGAATATGGCGGGACCGTCAGCACCGCGACCAGCTTCGGCTTGTTCGTGCAACTTGACGGTTTGTTTGTGGAGGGTTTGATCCACATCACCGAGTTGGGCGGCGAGTACTTCCGCTTCGATGAGGCGCGCCAAGAGTTGCGCGGCGAACGCACGGGTGTGCGCTACGGTGCCGGTGCTCGGTTGCGCGTTCAAGTCAGTCGCGTTGACCTTGACACGCGCAAAATCGACTTCCGCATCGTCAAAGAAGGTGGCGAGCAGCGGCCGGTGGCGCCGTCTGCTGGGGGGCGCAAGCGTGGCCGCGGCGGCGAGCAAGTGTCCTGGTCGGCGCAAGCCACAGCGCAGGAGGAGTTGGCTGTTGTGCAAGGCGCAGACCGCGAGGTCAAGCGGGCGGCCAAGGCGGCGCGCGGCAAGCGTCCTGCAAGCCCGCGTGAGCCTCGTTTGCCTGAGCCGGTGGTGCAGGATGAACCGCCAGCCAAGCGCGCGCGAAAGGCGGCAGGCAAGAAGGCGCCAGGGCGCAAGAGCACCAAGACCAAGCGCTGACGCGCAGCGGCGGTCGTGGGCAGGCGGCTGAGACCTCTGGTCGGCCGCCTGTTTTCATGCTAGAATCCGTGGGTTTGTCCGAAATGGTTCGGCAAATTCAAACGCGAAGCCCCCAATCCAAGGTGTCTGGCAAGTTTTCGATACTTGACCTGATCGCTGGTGGCTTCTAGATCCAACCTCTGGAGCATCACATGTCTGTATCCATGCGCGAAATGCTGGAAGCGGGTGTCCACTTTGGTCACCAAACCCGTTTCTGGAACCCCAAGATGGCCCCGTACATCTTCGGTCACCGCAACAAGATCCACATCATCAACCTCGAAAAGACGCAGCCTGCGTTCGAAGAGGCTCTGAAGTTCATCCGTCAGCTGTCGGCTCGCCGCGGCACCGTGATGATGATCGGCACGAAGCGTCAAGCACGCGACGTCGTCGCACTCGAAGCTGGCCGCGCTGGCGTTCCCTTCGTGAACCAACGCTGGTTGGGCGGCATGCTGACCAACTTCAAGACCGTCAAGGGTTCTTTGAAGAAGCTGAAGGACATGCAAGTTCAGATCGAATCTGGCTTGGACAACCTGAAGAAGAAGGAAGGCCTGTTGTTCCAACGCGAGCTGGCCAAGCTCGAGAAGGACATCGGCGGCATCCAGGATATGGCTGTTTTGCCTGACGCGCTGTTCGTGATCGACGTGGGTTACCACAAGATTGCCATCGCCGAAGCCAAGAAGCTGGGCATCCCAATCATCGGCGTGGTTGACACCAACCACTCGCCCGAAGGCATTGACTACGTCATCCCAGGCAACGACGACTCGTCCAAGGCTGTGGCGCTGTACGCCAAGGCCGTGGCTGACGCCATCCTGGAAGGCAAGGCCAACGCTGTGAACGAAGTGGTTGCTGCTGTTGCTGGCGACGACGAATTCGTGGAAGTCAACGAAGCTGCATAAGCCTCTTTGACCAAGCGGAAAGGGGCTGTGCATCAGCCCCTTTTTTTCAACAAATTTTGATGTGACGTGGCGATGACGCTGCGTCAGAACCGAACGGAGATACTCATGGCTGCTATTACCGCGAGCATGGTTGCTGAACTGCGCGCCAAGACCGACGCGCCGATGATGGAGTGCAAGAAGGCGCTGACCGAAGCCGATGGCGACTTCGCCAAGGCCGAAGAAATCCTGCGTGTCAAGCTGGGCAGCAAGGCCTCCAAGGCCGCTTCGCGCGTGACCGCTGAAGGCATCGTGTCGGCGTTCATCGACGGCAGCACCGGCGGCCTGATCGAAATCAACTGCGAAACCGACTTCGTTTCCAAGAACGACGATTTCCTGGCTTTTGGCAAGACCTTGGCCGAACTCGTTGCCAAGCAGAACCCTGCTGACGTGGCAGCCCTGTCGGCACTCGAAATCAACGGCGTGACCGTTGAAGCCACCCGCGCTGCACTGATCGGCAAGATCGGCGAGAACATGACCATCCGCCGCTTCCAGCGTTTCGGTGGCGACAGCCAGCTGGCCGCTTACCTGCATGGTTCGCGCATCGGTGTGGTCGTTGAGTTCACTGGCAGCGAAGTCGCCGCCAAGGACGTGGCCATGCACATCGCCGCCATGAAGCCTGTGTCGCTGTCGTCGGACGACGTGCCAGCCGCCTTGATCGAAACCGAACGCAGCGTGGCCACCGCCAAGGCTGCCGAGTCGGGCAAGCCCGCTGACATCGCCACCAAGATGATCGAAGGCGCTGTTCAGAAGTACCTCAAGGAAGTGTCTTTGTTCAACCAGGTCTTCGTGAAGGCTGCTGACGGCAAGCAAACCGTCGAGGGCTACCTGAAGTCGGTCGGCACGACTGTCAAGGGCTTCACGATGTTCACTGTGGGTGAAGGCATCGAGAAGAAGCAAGAAGACTTCGCTGCTGAAGTGGCCGCCACGCTGGCCGCAGCCAAGGGTCAATAACCCGAAGCAAAAACAAGGGGGCTTTTGGCCCCCTTGTGCTATGCCCCCGAGGGCAATGTTTTTGAGGCCGGGCAGGCCTGCGCCACTGAACTTTGGGTGCAGCCTTGGCTCTGAGCCAGAGATCGATGGGGCTTGAGGTGCGGTAACCTTGAGCCTCGCACAAAAGTGAACCAACAAGGACGTCAGCATGGCCGCTTACAAGCGCATCCTCTTGAAACTTTCCGGCGAGGCCCTGATGGGTGACGATGCCTATGGCATCAACCGTGCCACCATTGTGCGCATGGTCCAGGAGATCCAAGAGGTCACAGCGCTGGGCGTGCAGGTGGCAGTGGTCATTGGCGGCGGTAACATTTTCCGCGGTGTGGCGGGCGGCTCCGTTGGCATGGACCGCGCAACGGCCGATTACATGGGCATGCTGGCCACCGTGATGAACTCGCTGGCTTTGGCTGACACCATGCGCCAAGAGGGCATGACCGCACGCGTCATGTCGGCCATCAGCATCGACCAGGTCGTTGAACCCTACGTGCGCCCCCAGGCTTTGCAGTACCTCGAAGAGGGCAAAGTTGTCGTGTTTGCCGCAGGCACAGGCAACCCCTTCTTCACCACCGACACGGCCGCTGCCTTGCGCGGTGCTGAAATTGGTGCTGAGATCATGCTCAAGGCCACGAAGGTCGATGGCGTTTACACGGCCGACCCCAAGAAGGATCCTTCGGCCACCCGCTACCAGACCATCACTTTCGACGAGGCTTTGATCAAAAACCTGCAGGTGCTCGACGCCACCGCGTTTGCGCTGTGCCGTGATCAGAATCTGCCGCTCAAGGTGTTCTCGATCTTCAAACAAGGCGCGCTCAAGCGTGTGGTGATGGGCGAAGACGAAGGCACTTTGGTCCACGTTTGATCGCCCGGCGCCTGTCCTCCATTTTTCTGTCCCATGCGTTTGCACTGTTTGACGCAAACGCCCGGAGTTCTCCATGAGCATCGCTGAAATCAAGAAAACCGCTGAGCAGAAAATGCTCAAATCGATCGAAGCTTTCAAGCACGATCTGACCAAAATCCGCACGGGCCGCGCCCACCCAGGCATCTTGGACCAAGTGCAGATTGATTACTACGGCTCGATGATGCCGATCAGCCAAGTGGCCAACGTGTCGCTGGTTGACGCGCGCACCATCAGTGTCCAGCCTTGGGAAAAGGGCATGGGCCCGAAGATTGAGCGAGCGATTCGCGAGTCCGATCTGGGCCTGAACCCATCCACACAAGGCGATCTGATTCGCGTCCCGATGCCAGCGTTGACCGAAGAGCGCCGCCGTGAGTTGATCAAGGTGGTGAAATCGGCTGCCGAAGACGCCAAGGTGGCTGTGCGCAACCTGCGCCGTGACGCCAACGACCACGCCAAGCGCCTGCTCAAGGACAAGGAAATCACCGAAGACGACGATCGCCGTTCGCAAGACGAGATCCAAAAGTTGACGGACAAGACCATTGCCGACATCGACAAGTTGGTGGTCGGCAAAGAGGCTGAGATCCTGGCGGTCTGAGTCTGGCCTTTGCCATAATCCGTGGGTATTCGTGAGGCGGCTTGAGGGCCGCCTTCTTGTTTTCGTTGCTGCGCGCCAAGCGCTGGACCTGTTGAGTTCAATGGCCATTTCTTCGTCTACTTCTGCGGCTGTGCCCCGCCATGTCGCCATCGTCATGGACGGCAATGGTCGTTGGGCGCGCAAGCGTTTCATGCCGCGCGGTTTGGGTCACAAGGCCGGCGTCGATGCCCTGGTGAAAGTGGTTCAAGCGTCTGCCGATCGCGGTATCGAGTTCTTGACGGTGTTCGCGTTCTCGTCAGAGAACTGGAAGCGCCCGGAAGAAGAAGTCTCTGGCTTGATGAGCCTGCTGTTGGTGGCCCTGTCAAAGCACTTGACCAAGCTGAAGTCAGATGGCGTGCGCATCCGCATTGCCGGCGACTTGGCCAACGTGTCAGACAAGGTGCGCAACGCGCTGCTGGATGCCGAGGCCAACACCGTCGACAACAGTCGCCTGACCTTGACCGTGGCCTTCAACTACGGTGGACGCTGGGACATCGTGCAGGCGTGTCAACGTGCGATGGCCGCTGGCGTGAGCGCTGATCAGCTGGATGACGCCACCTTGTCGCGTCACATGGCCATGAGCTACGCGCCGGATCCCGACTTGTTCATCCGCACTGGCGGTGAGGTGCGCTTGTCCAACTTCTTGCTGTGGCAAAGCGCCTATGCCGAGCTGGTTTTCACCGACTGCCTGTGGCCTGATTTCGATGCGGCTGAGTTGGACAAGGCGATTGCCTCCTTCGCGCAGCGTGAGCGTCGCTTTGGCGACGTGGGCGCGTCTGGCGAAGGCGAGGGCGCCATTGGCGACAGCTTGACTGCGACGCCGCCACAACCCATGAACGCGCAAGGACGCTGAACCATGCTGAAACAACGCGTCATCACCGCGCTGGTCTTGATGGCCTTTTTGTTGCCCGCTCTGGCGGCCGAGGCCGCTTGGCCATTCGCTGTGTTGACCTTGGTCTTCATCTCTGCGGCGGGGTGGGAGTGGTCGCGCTTGAATGGCGCGCCCGGTTGGCGTGCCGTGTTGATGGGGGCAGCTGTGTGCGGTGCCTGCTTGTATGCCGCGCATGAGTTGGGTGTGGCCGTATGGGGTACTGCGCTGCCCGGTGAGGCCGCATCGCCCATCGCGCACGCACATCACATCCATGGCTGGTCGCATCCGCTGGTGGGTTTTGCCACTCCAGCGGCCCTTTGGCAGGCGGCCGTGCTGGTGTGGGTGCTGGGGGGCGCGCTGGCGTTGCGTTTCGGCACGACCCACTGGACTGGCTTGGCGCAGTGGCCGCGTCGCGTGTTGGGTCTGGTGCTGCTGGTTTGGGCGTGGCTGGCGTTGGTCGAGAGCCGCGCGCAGGGCTTGAACTACCTGTTGTCTGTCATGTGCTTGGTGTGGGCTGCCGACATTGGCGCCTACTTTGGCGGTCGCACCTTTGGCAAGCGCAAGCTGGCCCCCTCGATCAGCCCTGGCAAAAGCTGGGAGGGTGTTGTTGCCGGTGCCTTGGCTGTCGGTCTGTTGGCCATCGGCTGGATCTGGGCAGACCAAAGCTTGGGCGTTGACTCACCCAGCATTTACAGCCGCTTGTTGATGGGCTTGGGCCCGGTCGGCCTGGCTGCCAGCCTTGTTTTTTTGACTGGCATGAGCGTGGTGGGCGACTTGTTTGAGTCCATGATCAAGCGTCAGGCGGGCGCCAAAGACAGCAGTCAATTGCTGCCGGGTCATGGTGGCGTTTTGGACCGTGTTGACGCGCT
>JAVLFO010000123.1:0-2798 GCA_046052805.1 Aquabacterium sp.
GCTGCATACTCGAAGTCACCTCGCATCAACGCAGTCATCGATTCCAGGTGCTTTGCCGTCGGTCGGCTTCGCTCGCCATACCAAGAGAGCTTAGGCCGGATTGCAGCCAGCTTGGAGTGGGCGCTCTCGAGGATGCGTTCCATGATCCGCGAGATCGGGTTTCGGAGCAAGGACGACTTCGTGATGACCTGCCAGGGATCCCACTCCAGCGAGCGCTCATCGAATTCGATCTCGGTGAAGATCACTGCCGAATAGAACACGAGCGGCGCTAGGCTCGCATCCCGTCGGAAGAGGTAGTCCCGCAGGGAATGAGATGCCTCGCTCGCTTGCCTGAAAGGTCCGACCGGCGATGTCCTGGGTGGGGCGTATTCGTATGTCCACAGTCCGTCGTGTCTGCTGACGCCGCAGCCCTTGACCTCGATGCACAGGACACCCAGGCCCGGAACGGCGACGACAAGGTCTGCCTCGCCCTCGATCCGGACCGAATGGCGCCGGATGTCGAAGGAGTGAAAGACGATCCAGTCCCGGGATCCCGGATCGTCACGCAGCTTGCGGAAGATCAGCTGTTCGCCCTTGGGCGCCTTCGCCGAGATCTGCGGCGGAATCATTCGAGCCACTACGACACCTTCACTGGAACGAGATGGAAGAGCCTCGAGAACGGTACTCGTACAGAGGACACGTCGACAGCGGACACCCTGAGAAGTCCGATGCTGCCGGACTCGAGTCCTGGCAGCTGGATGGACTCGACTACGTCCACGCGCGAGCGGGCTGCAACGAGCATGTGAACCCGTTCCAGCAGGGCCTTGCGAATCTCGGACGCGGCGCGCTGGTGGTAGTTCTTCAACAGTTCCATCTCATCCCACTTTTCCCGTGCGTACTGATCCGGTGACTCAGAATCCAAGCCGACCTGGAGGTCGCCCAGGGCGCGCATCAACGCGAGAAAGGTCTCGAAATCGTGCGGCGCGATCACGACGTCGCTGGCCCAAGTCCAGAGATAGCTTGCCGAGCGCAATCGCAAGCCGGCTTCGCGAGCACGTCGCGCAACAATCCCTTCGCCGTGGAGCTTGAGCGCGCGGAACAGATCGCCCTTCCACGCTGTCGCCGTGTCCCTCAACGCAGCTTGGCCTTCCCGCTCCATCATTCTGTCGGCGACTGCGTCGAGATAGTCCCCGCTTCCGGAAAGCCTCATCATCACGAGATCCCTCTCCTCGAGGCCTCGTACCGGCTTGCGCGGCAGTTGCCCGGCCCCGACGAGCTGCAGGTCGGGGCTGTCAAGTAGTCGTGAGATCTCCACCACGCTGCCCTCGTCCGGAAGGAACGTGCCGCTGCCGTCGGCGAAGAGCGCAAAGCGCGCAGGCACCGTGACATCTCTTTCCGAGATCGGAGCTCCTCCACCATGCTGCTTGCGGATTTCCTGCCAGAAAGTGTCGTTCGCCCATAGATCGAGAGGCTGATCCTCGACCTCCTCGGTGACCTCGACCTTTTCCGACGCCCGCGTCGATCGGCGGAATCTTGCATCGATCGGAAGCTCCAACGGCTCAGGAACGAACACGTTCTCGCGTCGATAGGCAAGTAGCACCACTTCCCTGGCTCGTCCGCCATGCAAGAGATCGATCGCGAAAGACATGGAGGCAAACTTGAGTGTGCCAGGGATGACGATGACCGGAAAGCTGTTGTCGGCGATGTCCTTTCGTGTTCTGAGAACCGTGCAAGCTCCGGCGGGAAAATCCCGCGACGCATCGATGTTGGCAGGCCAGCCTGGAGTCAGGCCCCCCTGGAGTCCGGCGAACACCCCGGCGCCAATCGCGCCACTATCTCGCAAGGCGAACTTCGCCAGCGTTTCAAGGAACACCTCGCGCTTCGGATTGGGCCTAGATAAGACGAGAGATTCGACCGCGGCGGTCAGCGCCTTGACGGTCTCGAATACCGAAGGGACCGTTTCCGCCTGCTGCACGAGCTTCGCGATCATGGGCTGGATCCCGATTCGATGGTCATCGAATGGCACCAGGGTCTGAGCTATTGTCGACTTCAGCAGCCACACGCTTCTGGCGAGCTGCCGTTGATGTTCGTCCTCACGATCCACCATCGAGAAGACACGAGCGCACCAGCCG
The DNA here is from genome assembly GCA_046052805.1 of Aquabacterium sp. Lineage (GTDB taxonomy): Bacteria > Pseudomonadota > Gammaproteobacteria > Burkholderiales > Burkholderiaceae_C > Aquabacterium. Next base: position 2,112 of record JAVLFO010000123.1, read on the forward strand.
GCGATCTCCGCAAAGGGGCGGTGATCGATGACGACCTTCCTCACGCGACAGGATTCGGCGTACGCATAGCGTCCGTCGATTACATCGAACAGCGGAGCTCTTTGCGAGGCGTGCAGTCCGGAGGCGTGAAGGTCAGGCGACGTCATGCGCGTCTCCCACGTCCTTGGAGTCCATACCGAAGGAGAACACATCGATCCCCGGCGGGACTTCGCCAACCCGCGCACCCGGAGCCCAGCCATGAACTCCGGAATCCGTCGCGTGACTCAGGAACGGTCGGATCTCGTGCAAGACTTCTTCGTCGTATTCCGAGTGCGAGACTAAGACGACGATGCTGCGAGCCTTCACGTATCCGAGTTTCGACACGGCCGTCGCTCCGTCCAGGATCGTCACACCATCCGGTGCGTCGTTGACGATCTCCGTTTGAGTCGATGCCACCATGAGCTTCCCGTGTTCCCGTCCTTGGACGTCGGCAATTGAGAGTGCGTCACGCATCGAAACCGCAGGCTTCTGACGGGCGCGAAGTCCGATCCCATCGAGGTTCGACAAGAAGCTGCTCCGTTCGGTAACCACGGTGCTGTCCGCCCTCGGTGAGCGCGACCATGCCGCCGACGAGTCGCTGTTGAGCGCCTGCATCAGGTTGGCTGCCGACGTCAGCCTTGCGTCGGCCCGATCCGAAACCGCACCCAG
>JAVLFO010000124.1:0-1764 GCA_046052805.1 Aquabacterium sp.
AAGGCGCTGGGCATGACCCAGACCTTGTCGCTGATTCCGGAGTTGGACAACCCCAAGAACCTGTACGCCATGGTCAAGCCCGATGCCCGCACCGAGCCCACTGCCTTGGCCTACAAGTTGAGTGCACTGGAGGCATTGAGCGCAGCATGAGCACCAGCCCTGTGGCAGGCGTGAGCCTGATTGGCGTGCCCACCGACGTGGGTGCAGGCAGCATCGGGGCCCGCATGGGGCCCAGCGCCATGCGCGTGGCCGGCATCACGCAGGCCATTGCGCAGTTCGGCCTCGATGTCAAAGACTGTGGTGACCTCAACGGCCCGCCCAACCCCTGGTTGCCGGCGGTCAATGGCTTTCGCCACCTGCCCGAGGTGGTGCGCTGGAACGAACTGCTGCACGAGGCCATGTTTGCCGAGCTGCAATCGGGCCGCCTGCCCATCGTGCTGGGCGGCGACCACTGCTTGGGCATTGGCTCGATCAGCGCCGTGGCCCGCCACTGCCGCGCCAGTGGCAAAAAACTGCGCGTGCTGTGGCTCGACGCCCACGCCGACTTCAACACCGCGACCCTGACACCCACAGGCAACATCCACGGCATGCCTGTGGCCTGTTTGTGCGGACACGGCCCTGAACCGCTCACGCGCATGGGTGGCCATACACCGGCCATGTCGCCCCACGACATCCGCCAGATCGGCATCCGCAGCGTCGACGAAGGCGAAAAGCGCTTCGTGCACGACATGGGCATCGAGGTCTTCGACATGCGCTTCATCGATGAGATGGGCATGCGTCACACCATGGAGCAGGCCCTGATGGGGGTGGATGACAACACCCACTTGCACGTGAGTCTGGACGTCGACTTCCTCGACCCCGACATCGCCCCTGGCGTGGGCACCACCGTGCGAGGTGGCCCCAACTACCGCGAAGCGCAGCTGTGCATGGAGATGATCGCCGACACCGGCCGGCTGGCATCACTCGATGTGGTGGAGCTCAACCCGGCGCTCGACATCCGCAACCAAACCGCTGCGCTGGCCGTGGACCTCATTGAAAGCCTATTTGGCAAAAGCACCTTGATGCGCACCACCACAGGACGTTGATTTGTCGCGGGTGTGTCAGCAAAGGCGGCACGAAACTCGCTCCGGTTTCAAAAAACGTTGTTTCTCCCTCGACCTCTCCTCACCCCACAAGGACTTGACCATGAACAAACCCGGCAAGTGGATTCGGTACGGCGTACTGATCGCTTCATCTTTGGCCGCCACGCTGTGTGCACACGCACGCACACTGGAAGAGGTCCAGAAGGACGGCAAGATCGTGTTTGCGACCGAAGGGCAGTTTGCGCCCTTCAACTACTTCCAGGGCACCAAACTCAGCGGTTTTGAAGTCGAGCTGACCGAGCTGGTGGTCAAGAAAATGGGCCTGACGCTGGAGTGGAAGGCCTTGGGCTTTGACGCCTTGCTGGCCGGCTTGCGTCAAGATCGCTGGGACGTGGTGATCGCCTCGCACGGCATCACCGAAGAGCGCGCCAAGGCCGTCACCTTCACCAACCCGCATTACTGCTCGGGCGGCCAAGTGGTCGCGCTCGACCCCGCCATCCGCACCGCCGCGGACTTGGCTGGCAAGGTCGTGGCCGTGCAAACCGGCACCACCTACCTGGAAAGCGTCAAGAAGGTGCCTGGCGTGAAGGAAGTCAAGAACTTCCCAAAAGACTCTGATGCCCGCAGCGCTCTGCTGAGCAACCGCGTGGATGTGTGGGTCAGCGACCGCTTCGTGGTCAAA
>JAVLFO010000125.1:0-3568 GCA_046052805.1 Aquabacterium sp.
CGAACGATTTCCTTTTCACATCCGAGTCCGTGTCTGAAGGTCACCCCGACAAGGTGGCCGACCAGATCTCTGACGCGATCTTGGACGCCATTTTCGCGCAAGACCCCCTCTCGCGCGTGGCCGCCGAGACCTTGACCAACACCGGTCTGGTCGTGCTGGCGGGCGAGATCACCACCCAGGCCAATGTCGACTACATCCAAGTGGCGCGCGACACCATCAAGCGCATTGGCTATGACAACACCGATTACGGCATCGACTACAAGGGTTGCGCCGTGCTGGTGGCTTACGACAAGCAATCCAACGACATCGCCCAAGGCGTGGACCGCGCCTCTGACGACTTCCTGAACCTGGGCGCCGGCGACCAAGGCCTGATGTTCGGCTACGCCTGCGACGAAACGCCTGAGCTGATGCCTGCGCCTATTCACTACGCGCACCGCCTGGTCGAGCGCCAAGCCCAGCTGCGCAAGGACGGCCGTCTGCCCTTCCTGCGCCCTGACGCCAAGAGCCAAGTGACGATGCGCTACGTCGATGGCAAGCCCCATTCGATCGACACCGTGGTGCTGTCCACCCAGCACGACCCCGATCAAAGCGAGTCGCAAACCAAGATGAAGGACTCGTTCATCGAGGCCGTCATCGAAGAGATCATCAAGCCCGTGCTGCCCAAGGAAATGCTGCAAAACACGCGCTACCTGGTCAACCCCACAGGTCGTTTCGTCATCGGTGGCCCGCAAGGCGACTGTGGCCTGACCGGCCGCAAGATCATCGTCGACACCTACGGCGGCGCTTGCCCCCACGGTGGTGGCGCGTTCTCGGGCAAAGACCCATCGAAGGTGGACCGCTCGGCCGCCTATGCCGCTCGCTACGTCGCCAAGAACATCGTGGCCGCAGGCCTGGCCAAGCAGTGCCAAGTGCAAGTGGCGTACGCCATTGGCGTGGCCAAGCCCATGAACATCACCGTGTACACCGAAGGCACGGGCGTGGTGTCTGACGAGAAGCTGTCGCAGCTCGTGGCCGAGCACTTCGACCTGCGCCCCAAGGGCATCATCCAGATGCTGGACCTGCTGCGCCCCATCTACAGCAAGACGGCTGCTTACGGTCACTTCGGCCGCGAAGAGCCCGAGTTCACCTGGGAGCGCACAGACAAGGCCCAGGCGCTGCGGGACGCAGCGGGCCTGAAGGGCTGAGTCCTGCGCAGCAGGGCTCCCTGGGCCTTGCGGCGAAGCCACAAGGCGGCCGCGCAGCGGCTGGCCTGGAGGGCAGAGTCAACACGCTTCGTCAAAAGCCCGCCGTGCGCGGGCTTTTTTGCGCCTGAGGGCGACAACAAAGTCGCATCTGCGGTGCTATTTGGGCCTTGGGCAGGCCCTCGAGTCTCTAGGATCGGAAGCTGTTAGATGGTGCGTCTCAAGCACCACCCTCGGCCTGGTCATGCTCAGAAAAATCCCCATCCACCAGTTACGCGTTGGCATGCACGTTCATGAAGTGTGTGGTTCGTGGCTGGACCACCCGTTTTGGCGATCGTCGTTCAAGGTGCAAGACCAGGCGCAGCTCGACAAGCTGGCGGTGGTCAAACACGTGGTGATTGACACCAGCAAGGGCCTCGACGTTGCCGTGAAGGGCACCGTCATGGACGATGTTGAGGTCGGAGTCAGCCCCCCGTCAGACGCCTCGGCGCCCATGCTCACCCCGGATGCCAAGCCCGCCGTGGTCGAGTGCAGCTTTGAACAAGAAATTGCCCGTGCCACCCGCATCGTGGCCCAGTCGCGCAACGCCATGGCGTCGATGTTCCAGGACGTGCGCCTGGGCAAGGCCGTAGATGCCGAGCACTGCCTGCCCGTGGTCGATGAGATCACCCAATCGGTCAACCGCAACCCGGGCGCCATCGTCAGTTTGGCGCGCCTCAAGACCAGCGACGACTACACCTACATGCACTCGGTGGCGGTGTGTGCCCTGATGGTGTCGCTGGCCAAGCAGCTGGGCATGAACGAGCTCGATACCCGCGAGGCGGGGCTCGCCGGCTTGGTGCACGACCTGGGCAAAGCCCTGATGCCGCTGGAGGTGCTCAACAAGCCCGGCAGCTTGACGGACGCGGAGTTCGTCATCATCAAAGGCCACCCTGAAGCCGGGCACCGCATGTTGGTCGAAGGCAAGGGCGTGGGGCCCATCGCGCTGGACGTGTGCCTTCATCACCACGAGAAAATCAATGGGCGGGGCTACCCCCATGGCCTCAAAGGCGACGAGATCAGCGTCTTTTCTAAGATGGGCGCTGTGTGCGATGTGTACGATGCCATCACCTCGAACCGCCCCTACAAAGCGGGCTGGGACCCGGCCGACTCGATTCAAAAAATGGCGCAGTGGGCCAAGGACGGTCACTTCGAAGAAGCCATCTTCCAGGCCTTCGTCAAGAGCATCGGCATCTACCCCACGGGTTCGCTGGTCAAGCTGCAATCAGGCCGATTGGCGGTGGTGGTGGAGCAGGGCACACGGTCCTTGCTCAGCCCCATGGTGCGGGTGTTTTTCTCGACCAAGGCCAACGAGCCCATCACCCCGGAGCTGATCGACCTGGGTCAAAGCCAGGACCGCATCGCCTCCAGGGAGTCGCCCAGCGATTGGGGCTTTCAGAGCCTGGATCGGCTCTGGCAGATGCACGGCTGAGCTTGCGAGGTCAGAACGTTGGCACCGTGCCGTTGAACTCGAAGATGGGCGTGTTGTTCGCGTAACGCAGGCGCGCCACCACCACACCGTTGGACAGCAGCGAGACGTCGCCATTGAGTGTGCTCAGCCCAGAGCCTGCCAAGGTGATCCCCCCACTGAGCACGTAGCTTGCGCCGTTGAGGTTGAAGGCCAGGTTTTGGTAGAACAGGCCAGCGCCGCTGCTGGCCCCGTAGCTGCCTCCCGTGAAGGCGAGTGTCCGGCTGGTGCCTCCGCTGACGTGCTGCAAAGTGGCGCCGCCTGCAGGTATCACCTCCAGCACGTTGTTCAACACGCTGAACGAGAAGTTGCCATTGGCGGTCAGCTTTTGCAAGCTGTCGGTCAGGTTGCTGAGCGAGGTGTCCATGTTGAAGGTCCCGAGGGTCCCGTCTGGCGAAAGCGTGTACTTGAAGGAGCTGGCCGCATTGCCTGTCAAATTCACGCCACGGCTGGCCGCGAATCCTCCGTCCGTCACCGCGCAGTTGGCGTAGTTCACGGCCAAGGTGTGCTTGGTGTCTTGAGAGATGGGCTCACCACCGGCCACCAGGTTGCGATCGAGCGTCAAACCGGGGGCAGGGCTGCCCAGACACACGGCTGAAGGCGCCAGCATCACTGCGTTGTCCAGGTCAACCGTGTAGCTTGCTGCCGTCACAAGTTCCAAAGCGTTGCCAATTTGTTGGATCAGCTGTCCAAAGGCGGTGGCCTGCGCTTGCTGGGTCGGCGACAACACGTTGATCGTCACGGCATTGCTCGTGACGCTGCCCAAGGCATTGCTCACCTTGACGGTGTAGACGCTGCCGTTGTCCGCCAAGGTCACGTTGCGCAAGGGCAGCACAGGGCCAGTTTGTCCAGCCAGGGCCACGCCATTGCGCTGCCATTG
>JAVLFO010000126.1:0-14153 GCA_046052805.1 Aquabacterium sp.
TCGACTAGTCGTCGGCAGCGTCAGATGTGTATAAGGAGACAGCATGGCCTGTTTGGGCGGGTGATTGTATTTGCACGTCCAAGCGGCGGTTGGCGACATGCGAAGCCAGCACGGGGCATGTGACCTGCCGCACAGACCCCCAGGTTCGCACTGGGCAGGCTTGGGCACACCCACCTCTTTCAGGCCGAGCCATGATCGAAACCTTGCTCTTGAGCACGACCCAGATCCTCACGTTCAAGGGGCGGCGCCCCCTGACGCAGGCCAGCGCCTTCTTTTTCTCCTGCGACGGGCGTCTTTACATGGTCACCAGCCGCCACGTGTTGATTGACGCGCCCACCGACCACTTTCCGGACCGGGTCGAAATCACGCTGCACACCCAGGCCCAAAACGCCACCCAGTCCACTGGGCTGTCGATGCTGCTGTACCGACAAGGCACGCCTGTGTGGGTCCAAGGCACTGGCCGCCATCAGGATGTGGATGTCGCGGTGATCGAACTGGACCCCAAGCAACTGCCACCCAACCGGCTGTGGGCCTTCACGCCACAGCATTTGCTGCAGTCGCTCGATGACATCCACGTGGGCCAAGCGCTGCTGATCGTCGGCTTCCCGATGGGCTTCCAAGATGCGCTGCACCACCTGCCAGTGGCGCGGCAGGCGGTGATCGCGTCGTCGTTTGGGCTGCGCTTTGACGGGCGAGGGATGTTCTTGACCGACGCGCGCATGCACAGTGGCACCAGCGGCGCACCGGTGGTGATCCGCGCCAAGGCTGGCGATGCCGCCTGCCAACACCTGCCCTGGAAGCTCCTGGGCGTGCACTCATCGCGGCTGGACGTCAGCACCCGCGACCGCCAAGTCGATGAGTCTTTGGGGCTCAATGTCGCTTGGTACGCCGACGTGCTGATGGCCTTGACCACCCGCAACGTGAGTGCATTGACTTAGGCGGGTTCGCCTTCGTCAGCCCAGGTGAGACGGCTCATGTCCGACGACGGCGACTGCTGATCCAGCCACCCATGGCCAAGCCCACCAGCAAGAGCGTGCCGGTGGCAGGTTCGGGCACGGCCGCGGTGGCAAAGCCGGCGGCGTTGTCACCAATGCCGTCGAGCAAACCAAAGTTACCGGCGGTGTAATAGCGTGCCGAGGTGCGCAAGATTTGGGTGTAGCTGGTGGTGCCGGGGTTGATCTTGGACGCACCGTTGGGCACGAAGCTGAAACCCACCACACCGAAGTGGGTGCGGTCGGCGTCATCCGACTGTTCGGAGCCTTCTAGGAAAATGCCAAATGCCGCCGGGGTTTGGTAGACGTCCAGCACGTTGGCCGAGCCGACGCTGGTGAAGTTGTAGCCAGAGAAGCGTTCAATCCCGTTGACGGAGCTGATGTCGTTGCTGAACTGGTAGTAAAAGTCCAGCCCCGCGCCCGTGTCATAAACCGCTGCGCGCGCGACGCCGTTGTAGCTGGCGTTGCTGATGTGGGTGATGACCGAGTCCAACAAGGTCCCGCCAAAGAAGCTGGGGGTCACGTCCACGTTGGTGGTGATGGCCTCCGACACCAGGGGCGTGGCTTGGGCCATGCCGCTGGCGCCGGCTAGCGCGAGAACGAAGGCACTGAGCTTGTGTTCAAAGTTCATGATGGTCTTTCGGTGGTTGTGCTGGGGTTGTCACCCAACCATGCTCCGACCAACAGGGGCACCAGGTCTGTTCGCTAAAGAACCAAAGCGTGCCGGGCTTGTGGTGCCAGCAAACCCCAAAATGTCGTGAAAAATGCCATCTTGTCGGGTCGGATGCTGTCCTGGCGACGGCCGGATCGATACCCTCTCAGCCCAAAGGCGCAATTTCGCCCCCCGGCTTTCAGGCTCATCCATGGACTCAACCGCCCCAAAAGCTCGCCACGAGCTGCTTCCGCGCCACGTCAAGTTCGACTGGTCGCAAACGCCCGTGCAATGGTTGCCCGGCGATGCGTTTGCCACGCACACCATCAACGTGCTGCACCTGCTGTTCCCGGCCGGCGAGATGTGGTTCTGCCGCGTCTACAACAAGGCCCTGACTTTCTTGACAGACCCCGTTGTGCACGCTGACGCCAAGGTATTCATGCGCCAAGAGGCGATTCACTCGCGTTCGCACGAAGGCGTGGTCAAGCACTACTACAGTGCCCACGGCATGGACACCAAGCCGTTCACGCAGCGGATCGACCGCTTGTTCTCGCATTACCTGGGCGAAAAGCCTTTCGGCCTGAACATCGGCAAGTCGCGCTTTTGGCTGCGCCAGCAACTGGGCATCATTGCCTCGCTGGAGCATTTTTTTGGCTATCTCGGCCAGTGGGCGCTGGACGCCAAGGCCTTGGACGAAGCCAAAGCCGACCCCATGATGCTGGACCTGCTGCGCTGGCACGGCGCCGAAGAGGTCGAGCACCGCTCGGTGGCGCACGACCTGTTCACCCACCTGGGTGGCACTTACTTTGAGCGCTGCCTGCACATGCTGATCGTCATGCCTTTGCTGCTGACCCTGGTCTTTCAGGGCAACCGCTTCATGATGAAGCTCGACCCAGCCCAGCCCAAGCAGCCTGGCTTCGTGCGCGGTTGGCTGAGCAGCTCGCGCAAGGGTCACTTGCCCAACCTGCTGCACGTGCTGTCAGCCGCTGCACGCTACTTCTCGCCTTGGTTCCACCCCGGCGCAGAGGGCAACACACAGCAGGCGCTGGCCTACCTTGAACGCTCGCCAGCCGCGTCGACAGCCGCACACGGCGGCAACTTCAAGCGCTGATCACGCCGGCAGCGCGTTCACGGCCGATGACGGGTCCACCAGGATCTTGATGTGTTCGCCCGCGCCGGCCAGGGCGCCAAAGGCAGCGTCAACACCACCTAAGCCCACGGTGCCCGTGATCAAAGGCTCGGCGTTGACCTTGCCCTCGGCCAGCATGTGCAGCGTCTGGCGGAACTCCAGCGGTGTGTAGCCCATCGCAAAGCGGATGTCGACCTCCTTGTTGATGGCAATGGCCGGCTCAATTTGGTCGCTCTGCATGCACACCCCCACGCAGACAATGCGCGAGAACTGCGGCGTTGCCGCGATGATCGACTGCAACATGCCGGGGACGCCCACACACTCGAACACGATCGGGCGGCTGCGGCCAATGCCCAGTCGCTCGCCCAGCGCCCACAGGTGCCACCAAGGCAGGGGCACGCTGTCGAGCTGCTCTTTGGAGCTCATGGCCAGCTCGAGCAAAGAGGGGATGTCGTTGATGAAGCCCAGCTCTTTCCAGCTCGCGTAGGGCGATGTCTTGGCGGGGTCAACCACCTCGGTGGCACCACATCGTTGCGCCATGGCGCGGCGCGTGGGCGAAAAATCGCTGGCGATGATGCGGCGCACGCCCTTGGCCTTGAGCATGCAAATCACGGCCAACCCGACGGGGCCGCAGCCAATCACGATGGCCACTTCGCGCGACTTGATCTCGCTGCGCACCACGGCATGCCAGCCCACGGCCATCGGCTCGGTCAAGGCCGCCACGGTGGGCGAGAGGCCATTGGGCACACGCAGCGCCAGCGTGGCCTGCACCACGGCGCGCTCTGCATAGCCACCAGTGGTGTGCGCCGACAGCCCGACGAGATCGATCTCTTTGCCCCGGCGCAGCAGAGGCACCGCCACGATCGGCGTGCCTGGCTTGAGCGAGGTGCGCGTGCGGGGGCCCGCCTCGATCACCTCGCCACTGAACTCGTGGCCCATCACCACTTCTTGCGACGAGCTTTGCAGCGCCTTGTAGCCATGGCGTGACATCAAGCCACCCCAGTGGTCACAGTGCTGGCGCACGTGCAGATCGCTGCCACAAATGCCGCAGCGCAGCACCTTCACCAACAGCTGACCTTGCTCGGGGACCGGCTCGGGGCGTTCTTGAACGGACAAGACCTTGTCTTTGCAAACGACAGCTTTCATGGCGACGACTTCAATGTGTGTTGTTCTGACATCAAATATTGTCTGATTGAAATGACCGGCGGTCAATAGCAGTTTTAAAAGGGCGTTTGCCTTAAAATCGCGCGCTGAAGTTGCCACTTATTGACCGCTGGTCAAAAACGCCTTGGCCCACGAACCCAGCCCCACCCGCAGCCGCGCCAACGACGCCGACGACAAAGCCGCGCGGCGCAGCGACATCATCGAAGCGGCGCGCACCGTGTACCTGATGGACACGCGCAGCCTGCCGTCGGTTGCCCGCATCGCCAGCCAAGCCGGGCTGGCCAAGGGCACGATGTACAGCTACTTCGGCAGCAAGGAAGAGATCTTTGCCGCGCTGCTGGCCGACAGCCTGGACGCGTTGTTTGAGCAATTGGCGCAGGCCCTGAGCACCGGGCAGCCCAGCATTGCGCGCCTGATTGACGCTTTCGTGGTCTACATCGACGCGCACCCCGAGGTGCTGCGCCTGGACGCCATGGTCTACCAGCTCGAGAGCAAGCTCAGCCCCGAGGTCATGCGCGCCCACAAGCTGCGCGCCACCATGGGCTTGGTGGCCGGCGGCAGCATGCTCGAGGCCGTCACGGGTTTACCGGCTGGCCAAGGGGCCAAGGCCTTGTCGCGGATCTACGCCCTGACGCGTGGCCTGTGGCAATGGCTGGACCACCCCCCCGCGATGCGCGAAGTGCTCAGCGAGCCCGTGTTCGCCCCCATCCGCCCTGACTTTCGCACCGAGTTGATCGAGGCCCTGGACGAGTACGTGCGTGGCGTGATGCCCGCAGGCACTCGGCCTTGAGCCACACCACCCCTCTTCCGCCTTTCGCCCAACCGCCCCATGACCGCCACCATGTCCTTCACCACCTTTGACATCCAAGGCCCCGATGGCACCTTGCGCGCCGACAGCTGGGGGCCAGCCGATGCACCCGTGATCGTGCTGGTCCACGGCTACCCCGACAACCGCAGCGAGTGGCGCGAGGTGGCCGAACATTTGGCCGGACCCTACCGCGTGGTGGCCTATGACGTGCGCGGTGCCGGAGAGTCTTTCAAGCCCACCGGGCGGGCCGCGTACAAGCTCGATCGCTTGATGGCCGACTTCACGGCGGTGATCGACGCCGTGAGCCCGAACCAGCCCGTGCACCTGGTGGCGCACGACTGGGGTTCGGTGCAATCGTGGGAGTTCGCCACGGAGCCTGCGCTCAAGGGCCGCATCGCGTCATACGTGTCCTGCTCAGGCCCTTGTCTGGACCACCTCGGTTTTTGGATACGCAGCCGCTTGCGCAAACCCACACCCGCGCACGTCTACCAACTCACGGTTCAAATGCTGAAGTCTTGGTATGTGTACATGTTCCAGCTGCCTTGGCTGGCAGAGCTGCAGTGGCACACCTTCTTGGGACGCGGCTGGCCCTGGGTGATGCGCCACCTCGAAGGGGTTGAGATCCACCCCCGCGCCACGCAAAACACCGACGGGGCCAATGGGGTTTGGCTGTACCGCGCGAATGTGTTCCAGCGTTTGCTGGCACCGCGCGAGCGCCATGCCCAAGCACCCGTGATGGTCTTGGTGCCGATCAAAGACAACTACGTGACCCGCTGGCCCAGCCAAGATTTGCCACGTTGGGTGCCGCAACTCGAGCGCGAAGAAATCGACGCCGGCCACTGGGTGCTGATCTCTGACCCGAAGGGCTTTGCCAGCAAAGTGCGCAGCTTCATCGAGCGCGTGTCAGCGCAGACGCCGTCAGCCGCCTGACCAAGCCTGGACCTGAGCCAAAGGTGGAATCAGGCCTTGTCTGCAGGATCAGGTTCTGCCTTGGGCACGGCCTTAGACGCTGGGTTGGCGCCACACACCGGGTCGCACACCACCCGGGCCCGGCCCATGATGCGCGCCAGCTTGCGCTGGGTGCCGCCTCGGTGCAGGCCACACCAGAAGCACGACATGGTGGAGTAAGAGCCACTGGAGCCGGGGGCAAAAGGCGACCCAGGCGGTTTGGAAGCGTAGCGCAGGCCGTCGGAGCTGATGACGGTTTCCGTGTCTTGGGGCGAATGGTTGCGGATGAAATCGCTGGTCATGGGCGCCTGATGGGGAATTGCGCGGCTGCGCGAAAACGCAGCCTGCTTTGCAGCATCATGCGCCCACTCCATGACAGGCACAAGGCCCGCTCATGCGGGGGTCACAGGTCGGGTCATCTGGAAGCGGTTGTCAGGGGTGATGGCGAAGTAATCGGCCGGGCCGCCACCGCGCAAAATGGGGTGGGCTGCCGCGGTGTCGTACACACCATGGCGGATCAAGTCGGGGTCGATGTGCACGGCCACCACCTCACCCAGCGTCAACCAGGTGTCCACCAAGGTGCCATCGGCGCCTTGCAGTTGCACGATCTGCGTCAGCCGGCACTCGAAGGCCACGGGGCTTTCTTGCACGCGCGGCACCGCCACCACCATGGACGGCTCGGGCGTCAAGCCCGCCAAAGCGAACTCGTCGACCTCGGGGCCCACGGCGGCGCAGGTGGTGTTCATGGCCTCGGCCAGCTCACGCGTGGCCAGGTTCCAGACAAACTCGCGGGTTTGCGCGATGTTGCGCACCGTGTCCTTGTAGCCAATGCTGGCAAAGCCAATGAGCGGCGGCGTGTAGTTGAAGGCGTTGAAAAAGCTGTAGGGCGCCAGGTTGAGGACACCGTCTGCGCTGCACGACGAGATCCACCCAATGGGCCGTGGCCCCACGATGGCATTGAAGGGATCGTGCGCCAGGCCATGCCCCTGGGCCACGGTGTAGGAGTGCCGCTGCTTGTTCATGCAGACATGGTGCCAGCCGCACAAAGTCGTTGCAGCGCTGGGGTCAGCACCCCGGTCAACGCACCGTGTAGCCGCGCCCGTCCAAACAGGCCGCTTGGGCACGCTGGTAGACGCTGGGATCCGTCGCCCCTGGTTGCTCAGAAGCCCAGCGGTTGCAGGCTTGGCGGTCGGCCTGGGTTTGCATGGCGCTTTGCTGGTTGCGTGGGTACAAGATGGGCTCGGGCAATGTGGCGGGCGCCGGCGCAGGCACTTGCACGGCCTCTTCGGCTGGTGGCGGGCTGCTGACCACATAGCCCTGGTTGGGCACCGACGTGTAATACACGCCGTTGGCGTAGTAGTACGGCGCGCCACGCACCCACAACGTGCTGTATTGCGGTGGCAGCACGGGCACGGCCACGCCCATCGGCGGGTTCACGACCACGTAGCGCGGACCGTAGGGCTGAAACCACACGCCGCTGCTGAAGTAGTAATGCCCCCGGTTGAAGCCCACGCTGATGCTGCCCAGGGGCAGGCCGCCCACCACGTAGCCTGCGCTGGGGTAGAAGCGGTCGTGGTGGTAGCGGGTATCAAAGACCACCGCCCCTCGGCCATCGCGGTCGTGGCGCCAGTCGGCATGGGCGCCCAGGCTGAGCAGGCTCAGGGTCAAGGCCAAACAGGCGCTGGCCTGCGGTGCACGGAATGGACGCATGTGGATCTCCTGTTCACGACGCGATCTTGACACCCGCAGCTTGCTCGCACGTCAAGGCATTGCAAAGTCCTGTGCAGCGCGCATTTCGCACATCTTTACGGACCAGCACCAAACGGGTCACCACAATCACCAACAATTCGTTTCGAATTGAGCATTTTGGGAGCACCCGTGTTGACACACAGATTCGCCCGCGGGCGTCTTGCATGGTGGGTATTGCTGTTGATCGCAGGCGTGGCCGGTGCCGGCGCTTGGCGCTGGCACGTCAAAGGCCAACCAGGCGCTGAGGGCGCAGGAGGCACAGGACAGGCTGCCTCTGCTGCATATGGCAAGGGCGGCCGCGATGGCGGCGGCCGTGGTGGCAATCGCCCCACCACCGTGCGCACGGGCCAGGTCACTTTGGGCGACATGGACGTGGCCTTCAACGCCATTGGCACCGTGGTGCCCATGCAGACGGCGACGGTGCGTGTGCGGGTCGACGGCTTGCTGCAAAGGGTCTTGTTCAAAGAGGGGCAAATGGTCAAGGCTGGCGATTTGCTGGCAGAGATCGACCCGCGTCCTTTTCAGGTCCAGCTCACGCAAGCCCAAGGCGCTTTGCAGCGCGACCAGGCGCAACTGCAAAACGCACGCAATGACTTGGCGCGCTACCGGTCTTTGTTGAGCCAAGACGCCGGATCGCAGCAGCAGGTCGACAACCAGCTGGCGCTGGTGCGCCAATACGAAGGCTTGGTGCTGGCCGATCAGGGCAGCGTCGACAGCGCCCGGCTGCAATTGAGCTTCACACGCGTGACATCGCCCCTGAGCGGACGCATCGGGCTGCGCCAGGTCGATGCCGGCAACATGGTGCACAGCACCGACGCCAATGGCCTGGCCACCATCACGCAAGTGCAGCCGGCCTCGGTGGTGTTTGCCTTGCCGCAAGACCGACTGCCTGCGGTCTTGGCGCAAAACAAGCCGGGCCACGCGCTGCCCGTCACGGCCACCGACCGCGATGGCAGCAGCCCGCTGGCCCAAGGCCAGTTGCTGACGCTGGACAACCAGATCGACGTCAGCACCGGCACCGTCAAGGCCAAAGCGGTGTTTGACAACGCAGACCAGCGCCTGTTCCCCAACCAATTCGTGAATGTGCGCCTGCGCGTACAACGCCTGCAGGGCGTGCTGATCGCCCCCGATGCGGCCATCCAGCGCGGCACCCAGGGCAGCTTCGTCTATGTGGTCATGCCCGACCAGAGCGTGAAGGTGCAGCCCGTGAGCGTGGGCGTCAGCGACGCGGGCCGCGTGCAAATCACGCAAGGCTTGCAAGCCGATGACGTGGTCGTGATCGACGGCCTGGACAAGCTGCGCGACGGCGCCAAGGTGGACGTCAGCAAGCGCGAGGGCCAGGCCGCAACCGATGGGGCGGCCAGTGGCGCACGCCGCCGACACGGGGCCTGGGAGGGCCAGGCCCGCGCCTCGGGTGCGTCGCAGCCATGAACCTGTCGCGCTTGTTCATCTTGCGGCCGGTGGCGACCTCGCTGCTGATGTTGGCCATCTTGCTGGCCGGGCTCATGGCCTACCGGCTGCTGCCGGTGTCGTCGCTGCCCGAGGTGGACTACCCGACCATCCAGGTGGTGACGCTCTACCCCGGCGCGGGGCCCGAGGTCATGACCTCGTCGGTCACGGCGCCGCTCGAGCGCCAGTTCGGCCAAATGCCGGGCCTCAACAGCATGACCAGCAGCAGCTCGGGCGGGGCTTCGGTCATCACCTTGCAGTTTGACCTGAGCCTCGCGCTGGACGTGGCCGAGCAAGAGGTGCAAGCCGCCATCAACGCGGGCAGCAACCTGTTGCCGTCTGACCTGCCCATGCCGCCGGTCTACAACAAGGTCAACCCGGCCGATGCGCCGGTGATCACGCTGGGCGTGAGTTCGGCCACCTTGCCACTCACGCAAGTGCAGGACCTGATCGACGCGCGCCTGGCGCAAAAGCTCTCGCAACTGCCAGGCGTGGGTCTGGTCAGCATCAGCGGCGGGCAGCGGCCGGCCGTGCGCATCAGCGCCAACCCCAAGGCCTTGGCCGCACTGGGTTTGAGCCTAGACGACGTGCGCACCGCCATTGGCAACGCCAACGTCAACCAAGCCAAAGGCAGCTTTGATGGGCCTTTGCGGGCGTCCACCATCGACGCCAACGACCAACTCAAGTCGGCCAGCGAGTACCGCAACTTGGTCATCGCCTACAAAAATGGCGCGCCCATTCGCCTGGGCGATGTGGCCGAATTGCTCGATGGCGCCGAGAACAACAAACTGGCCGCCTGGGCCAACCAGCGCGCCGCCGTGGTCATCCATGTGCAGCGCCAACCTGGCGCCAATGTGATCGACACGGTCAACCGCATCCAGCAGGTTTTGCCGCAGCTGCAAGCCACTTTGCCCGGTGCCATCGAGGTCAGCGTGCTGACCGACCGCACCACCACCATCCGCGCATCGGTTGAAGACGTGCAGTTCGAAATGGCTTTGTCCGTGGCCCTGGTGGTCATGGTGATTTACCTGTTCTTGCGCAGCGTGCCGGCCACCATCATCCCCAGCGTGACGGTGCCGCTGTCGCTGGTGGGCACCTTCGGGGTCATGTATCTGGCGGGGTTCTCGGTCAACAACCTCACGCTGATGGCGCTGACGATTGCCACGGGCTTTGTGGTCGACGACGCCATCGTGATGATCGAGAACATCAGCCGCTACATCGAAGAGGGCGAAGCACCCATGGCGGCGGCGCTCAAGGGATCGAAGCAAATTGGCTTCACCATCATCTCGCTGACTTTTTCCTTGGTGGCCGTGCTGATCCCGCTGCTGTTCATGGGCGATGTGGTGGGGCGCTTGTTCCGCGAGTTCGCCATCACGCTGGCGGTGGCCATTTTGATCTCGGCGGTGGTCTCGCTCACGCTCACGCCCATGATGTGCGCGCGGTTGCTGCGCCACACGCCGCCACCCGAGCCAGGCCAGGCGGCCTCGGGCTTTCACGCCGTCAGTGGCCGCTTCATCGATGGCCTGATCGCCCGCTACGACCGGGGCTTGCAATGGGTGTTTCGCCACCAAGGCCTGACCCTGCTGGTGGCGGGCCTGACGGTGGCTTTGACCGTGCTGTTGTATGTGCTGGTGCCCAAGGGCTTTTTCCCGGTGCAAGACACGGGTGTGATCCAGGCCACCACCCAGGCGCCACAGTCGGTGTCGTTCGCGGCCATGGCCACGCGTCAGCAGGCGCTGGCCGCACGGATCTTGAAAGACCCGGCCGTGCAAAGCCTGACGTCGTTCATCGGCGTGGACGGCAGCAATGCCACGCTCAACAACGGCCGCATGCTGATCAACCTCAAGCCACATGGCCAGCGCGACGACGCCAGCACGGTGGCGCGGCGCCTGCAAACGGCCAGCCAAGACATCAGCGGCATCGAGTTGTTCGTGCAGCCCGTGCAAGACCTCAGCCTGGACGCTGGTGTGGGCCGCACGCCTTACCGCCTCACACTCGACAGCGGCAGCCTGGACGAGGTGGTGACCTGGACGCCGCGCCTGGTCGACAAACTGCAAGGCCTGCCCTTGCTGCGCGACGTCAGCAGCGACCTGCAAGACCGTGGCTTGCAAGCGCGCATCGACATCGACCGCGACGCGGCCGCGCGGTTGGGCGTGACCGTCGCCGCCATCGACAACGCGCTCTACAACGCCTTTGGACAACGCTTGGTTTCGACCATCTTCACGCAAACCAGCCAGTACCGCGTGGTGCTGGAGGCCGCGCCCCGCTTCCAGATGGGGCCACAGGCCTTGGACGAGCTGATGGTGCCGAGCAGCAATGGCGCGCCCGTGCGCCTGTCCAGCGTCGCCCGCTTGAGCGAGCAGCCCGCGCTGCTGGCCATCAACCACCTGGGGCAGTTCCCTTCGGCCACGGTGTCGTTTGACCTGCGCCATGGCGCCTCGCTGGGCGATGCGGTCACCGCCATCGAACAAGCGCAAAGCGAGCTGGGCATGCCCGCCAGCGTGCGCATGGGGTTTCAAGGCGCGGCACTGGCGTTTCGGGCCTCGCTGTCGAACACGCTGTGGCTGATCCTGGCGGCCATCGTGACCATGTACATCGTGCTGGGCGTGCTGTATGAAAGCACCATCCACCCGGTCACGATCTTGTCGACCTTGCCCTCGGCGGGCGTGGGCGCTTTGCTGGCTTTGGTCCTGGCCGGACAAGACCTGGGCGTGATCGCCATCATCGGCATCGTGCTGCTCATTGGCATCGTCAAGAAGAACGCGATCATGATGATCGACTTCGCGCTAGAGGCCGAACGCGAGCAAGGCCTGAGCGCCCGCGAAGCCATCCACCAAGCCTGCCTGCTGCGCTTTAGGCCCATTTTGATGACCACACTGGCGGCCTTGCTGGGCGCCTTGCCCCTGATGCTGGGCACCGGCGTGGGCTCGGAGTTGCGCCACCCGCTGGGCCTGACCATGGTGGGCGGCCTGATCTTCAGCCAGGCCTTGACCCTGTTCACCACGCCCATCATCTACCTGGCCTTTGACCGCCTGCAAAAGCGCTGGCACGGAGCGACCGCATGAGCCTGGCGCGCAGCGGCGGCCTGTCCAGCCTGTTCATCCACCGGCCCATTGCCACCTGTTTGCTGACGCTGGCCATTGCGCTGGCGGGCGCTTTGGGCTTTGGCTTGCTGCCGGTGTCGGCCTTGCCGCAGGTGGACTTCCCCACCATCTCGGTGAGTGCGTCTTTGCCCGGCGCCAGCCCCGACACCATGGCCGCCACCGTGGCCACACCGCTGGAGCGCACCTTGGGCCGCATCGCGGGGGTGACCGAGATGACCTCGTCCTCGTCCCTCGGGTCCACGCGCATCACGCTGCAGTTTGATTTGAGCCGCGACATCAACGGCGCCGCCCGCGACGTGCAAGCGGCCATCAACGCGGCGCGCGGCCTCTTGCCCACGGGCCTGCCCAGCAACCCGACCTACCGCAAGGTCAACCCCTCTGATGCGCCCGTGCTCATCATCAGCCTGACCTCAGACACCTTGTCGACCGGGCAGATGTACGACGCGGCTTCGACCGTGCTGGCGCAAAAAATCTCGCAGGTCAAAGGCGTGGGGCAGGTGGACGTGGGTGGCGCGTCTTTGCCCGCCGTGCGCGTGGAGCTCAACCCACCGGCGCTGCAAACCTTGGGCGTGGGCGTCGAGGCGGTGCGGGGTGCCATCGTGGCGGCCAACGCCAACCGCCCCAAGGGCGCGCTGGAACAGGGCGATCGCCACTGGCAAATCGGGGCCAACGACCAGGCCCGGACAGCCGCCGACTACGCCCCGCTGGTCGTCGCCTGGCGCAACGGCGCGCCCGTGCGCCTGAGCGATGTGGCCGACGTGATCGACTCTGTGCAAGACCTGCGCAACGCCGGCCTGGCCAATGGCAAGCCTTCGGTGCAGCTGCTGGTGCGCCGCGAGCCCGGCGCCAACGTGATCGACACCGTCGACCAGGTCATCGCCCTGATCCCGCAGCTCAAGGCCTCGGTGCCCAGCGCCATCAACATGAGGGTTGTGTCCGACAGCACGCGCACCATCCGCGCCAGCCTGCGCGAGGTCGAGCGCACGCTGCTGATCTCGATCGGCCTGGTGGTGGCCGTCGTGTTCGTGTTTTTGCGCAGCGCCCGCGCCACCGTGATCCCGGCCATCACGGTGCCCGTCTCGCTGATGGGTGCCTTCGCCGTGATGTACCTGTGCGGCTACAGCCTGGACAACCTGTCCTTGATGGCGCTGACCGTGGCGGCGGGCTTTGTGGTGGACGACGCCGTGGTGGTGCTCGAGAACACCTCGCGTCACATCGAGGCCGGCATGTCGCCCTTTGACGCGGCCTTGCGCGGCGCCCGCGAGGTGGGCTTCACGGTGCTGTCCATGAGCCTCTCTTTGGTGGCCGTGTTCATCCCCATCATGTTCATGGGCGGCATCATCGGTCGGCTGTTCCGCGAGTTTGCGGTCACGCTGTCGGTGGCCATTGGCGTGTCGATGGTGATCGCCTTGACCACCACGCCCATGATGTGCGCCCGCTTGCTCAAGGCGCACCCGCCCAAGCCCGGTCGCATCGACCGCTTCTTTGAGAGCCTCTCGCGTGGCTACGCTCGCTCGCTGGGCTGGGTGCTGCGCCACCCCACACTGACCTTGCTGACGCTGCTGGCCACCGTCGCCCTGAACGTCTACCTGTATGTGGTGATCCCCAAAGGCTTCTTGCCGCAGCAAGACACGGGGCGCCTGGTGGGCAACATCCAGGCCGACCAAAGCATCTCCTTCCAGGCCATGCAGCTCAAGCTGGCAGCGTTCCAGCGCATCGTGGCGGCCGACCCGGCGGTGCGCAATGTGGTGGGCTTCACTGGCGGCGGTCAGCGCAACGGGGGCTTCATGTTCGTGGACCTCAAGCCCCAGGCCGAGAGCGGCGTGAGCGCCGACCAGGTGTTGGCCCGGTTGCGCGGCAAGCTGGCCCGCGTGCCCGGTGCCAGCCTGTACCTGCAAGTGGCGCAAGACATCCGCATGGGCGGGCGCTCAGGCAATGCGCAGTACCAATACACCTTGCAAGCCGACGACCTCAACGAGCTGCGCGCCTGGGAGCCTCGCATCCGCCAAGCGCTGTCGAAACTGCCTGCGCTGGCCGACGTGTCCACCGACCAGCAAGACAAAGGCTTGCAAACGCGCATCGAGATCGACCGCGACGCGGCCGCACGCCTGGGGGTGAGCGTCAACACCCTCGACGCCACGCTCAACGACCTGTTTGG
>JAVLFO010000127.1:0-5483 GCA_046052805.1 Aquabacterium sp.
CCCTCGCCTACAGGGCCCATTTTTTCAGCGGTTTTGGCCTTGACGTTGACTTCGGCAGGCGTCAGGGCCAAGGCTTGGGCGATGCGCTCGCGCATGGCCGGGATGTGCGGCGCCATCTTGGGCGCCTGGGCCACGATGGTGGTGTCGACATTGACGATGCCCCAGCCCGCCTGCGCCACACGGCGCGCGGCCTCCTGCAGCAACACGACCGAGTCAGCGCCCTTGAAGCTTGGGTCGGTGTCAGGAAACAGCTTGCCAATGTCACCCAGCCCGGCCGCGCCAAGCAGCGCGTCGGTGATGGCGTGCAAAAGCGCATCGGCATCAGAGTGCCCCAACAGGCCATGGGTGTGCGGGATGGTGACACCGCCCAAAATGAGCGGGCGGCCGGTGACAAGGGCGTGGGTGTCCCAGCCCTCACCGATGCGCAAAGCGGGCGCGGTCATGGTCGCGAGTCCTGTGGTGTTGTGGATGACGACATTGTCGCCTGTGCTGGGCTTCACCAAAGTGCACCACAAACGTGCGCCAAAGCAGCAAGCGCACCAATGACGGTCGAATGCGCAGGGTCCGAGCTCGACTCCCCAGCGTGCCTTGCCCCAAAATCAGGCATGCGAATTGCATGTAATTGGTGCATAAAAATCCAACGGGCCAAGATGACACCAAGTCGGTGCGGCACCGAGTTCTTTTTTTGGACAACGCTGTATGGAACAACTCAAGCAAGGCGCTGACGCGCTGTTCATTCTTTTGGGCGCCGTGATGGTGCTGGCGATGCACGCGGGCTTCGCCTTTTTGGAACTGGGCACGGTTCGCCACAAGAACCAAGTCAATGCGCTGGTCAAGATCCTGGTGGACTTTTGCGTCTCAACCATCGTGTACTTCTTCGTGGGCTACACACTGGCCTATGGGGTCGACTTCATGGTCGGCGCCGGCACACTGGCCCAAAACAATGGCTATGCGCTGGTCAAGTTCTTCTTCTTGCTGACCTTTGCGGCGGCCATCCCGGCCATCATCTCGGGCGGCATTGCCGAACGCGCCAAGTTCGGCCCTCAGCTGATCGCCACAGCCGTGATCGTGGGGGTGTTTTACCCCCTGTGCGAAGGCGCGATCTGGAACAACAAATTCGGCTTTGAAGATTGGCTGCAAAGCGTGACTGGCGGCCAGCTGCACGACTTCGCTGGCTCGGTGGTGGTCCATGCCTTTGGCGGCTGGATCGCGCTGCCTGCGGTGCTGATTTTGGGCGCGCGCCGCAACCGCTACCGCAAGAACGGCGAGGTGTCGGCTCACCCGCCGTCGAGCATCCCCTTCCTGGCCCTCGGTTCATGGATCTTGGCGGTGGGCTGGTTTGGCTTCAACGTCATGAGCGCGCAAACGATCGACAAGATCTCGGGGCTGGTGGCCGTGAACTCGCTGATGGCACTGGTGGGCGGCACCCTTGTGGCCGTGTTGATGGGCAAGAACGACCCGGGCTTTGCCTACAACGGCCCGTTGGCCGGCTTGGTGGCCGTGTGCGCGGGCTCTGACATCTTCCACCCGGCGGGTGCCTTGGTGGTCGGCGCGCTGGCCGGCGCCATCTTTGTGTTCATGTTCACCCTGGTGCAGAACAAGCTCAAGATCGATGACGTACTGGGTGTCTGGCCACTGCATGGCCTGTGCGGCGCCTGGGGCGGCATCGCCGCTGGCATCTTTGGTCAGACCACTTTCGGCGGTGCCGGTGGCGTGAACCTGAGCACGCAGGTGCTGGGCACGGTCATCGTGGTGGGCTTTGCCTTGGTGACGGGCGCGCTGGTGTACGGCGTGCTCAACAAAGTGATGGGGCTGCGCTTGTCGCAAGAAGAAGAGTTCGACGGTGCAGACCTGTCGATCCACCGCATCAAGGCCACGCCTGAAAACGAAACCTCATGGTGAGCGCAGCAAGCGCTCGGCCAAAGCAAAGTCGTCGGGCCAGGTCAGCTTGAAGTTGTCCCAGGCGCCAGGCACCAGGCGAGGGGCATGCCCCAGCGCCTCGATGGCGCTGGCCTCGTCGGTGATGGTTGCGGCCTGATCTGGGTCTGACAAGGCCGAGACCAAAGCAGGCCGCAACAGGCCCAGCCTGAACATCTGCGGGGTTTGCGCAGCCCACTTGCCTGCGCGGTCGACCGTGGTGTGCGCTCTGGCCTGGCCCTGCGCATCAGAAGCGGCGGCTTTGAGCGTGTCGGCCAGCGGCAAGGCCAGCAGGCCACCGACCTCGTCTTGCTCGCAAGCGTCGATCAAGCGGTTCACCCACTCGGGCCGGATCAGGCAGCGTGCCGCATCGTGAACCAGCACCCAGTCGTACGGCTGCGCGCCGCGGGCAAGCAGTTCGTGCAGGCCGTTGGTGACGCTTTCGGCGCGTGACGCACCGCCCACACGCGCAACCCAGGCCCTGTCCCCTGTGAAAGTGGGAGCGTGTTTTTCAAACACCTCGTCTTGCGGCGAGAGCACGACCAGCGTGGCCTCGATGCGTGGCACGGCTGCCAAGGCCTTCAGCGTGTGTGCCACCACGGCTTGGCCGGCCACCGGGTGGTATTGCTTGGGACCACCCACCTGGGCGCGCTCGCCCACGCCTGCGCAAGGCACCAGGGCAAAACAACGGGGCTGGAAATCAGGGGCGGCGTAGGTCAATGACATGGGCGAGATTGTCGCGCCTGTGATGGACTGATCAGGGTAAGGTCCCAGGAACAGCTCGACGCGCAGCATCGACTCGGCGTCATGCCCAAGGCAATCGCTCTGGCAGCGCGGCGAGGCGCAAGTGCGCTCTTAGAATCAAGCCTCGTTTTGATGTTCACGCCCGGCCACAGCTGTGCCCGGGCGATTTGCCATTGTTGCGCGCCATGACACCTGCCCTGCCCCTGCCTTCGATCGCCCCCGGCAAACGCCACGTGGTGCCACGCCCTGCAGGCTCTGGAGATGCTTTGTTGCTGGCGCACTTCGCGGCAGGCCGCAAAGCCCAAGGGCAGCTCACCACGGTGATGACGGCCGATGCCGCCGACGCCCAGCGCCTGATGGACGAGATGGCGTTTTTCGTGCCCGACCTGCGCTGCGCCATCTTCCCGGACTGGGAAACGCTGCCTTACGACACCTTCTCGCCGCACCAGGACCTGATCTCGGAGCGGCTGGCCACGCTGTGGCGCATGCAACAAGGCGTCAAGTCCGACGCGGGCGTGGACGTGGTGTTGCTGCCGGCCACCACGGCGCTGACGCGCTTGTCGCCGCCCTCGTTCTTGGCGGGCTACACCTTCCAGTTCAAGCAAAAGCAAAAGCTCGACGAAGCGGCGCTCAAGTCGCAGCTGACGCTGGCGGGCTATGCGCACGTCAGCCAGGTGGTCTCGCCCGGCGAATACGCGGTGCGCGGCGGCCTGATCGACCTCTTCCCCATGGGTTCGCTGGTGCCCTACCGCGTCGATTTGTTCGGTGACGAGATCGACTCGATTCGCACCTTCGACCCTGACTCGCAGCGCAGCCTCTACCCCGTGCCCGAGGTGCGCCTGCTGCCAGGCCGCGAGTTCCCGATGGACGAGGACGCGCGCACGGCCTTTCGCAAGCGCTGGCGCGAACGCATCGAGGGCGACCCGAGCAAGTCCCGCATCTACAAAGACATGGGCAGTGGCGTGGCCAGCGGTGGCATCGAGTACTACCTGCCGCTGTTTTTTGACGAGACCTCGACGCTGTTCGAGCACATCGGCTCGCAATCCACCCTGGTCTTGCATGGCGATGTGGACGAGGCCCTGCGCCGCTTCTGGACCGAAACCAAAGAGCGCCACCGCTTCTTGCAGCACGACCCCGAGCGCCCGCTGCTGCCGCCCGAAGACATCTACCTCAAGGTCGAAGACTTCTTCACGCTGGCCAACGCCCATGCGCAACTGGTGGTGCGCGCCAAGGTCGCCATCCCCAGCGATGGCAGCGCACCCGAAGTTTCGGCAGACGCAACGCCTTGGGCACGCCCCCTGCCCGACCTGACCGTTGAGCGCGGCGGCCAAGACCCGCTGCGCAAGCTCGAACAATACATCGGCAAAACCGACCAGAGCCAGGCCCGCGTACTGGTGGTGGCCGAAAGCGCCGGCCGCCGTGAAAGCCTGATGGAGCTGCTGCGCGACCACCGCATCCAACTGCCCTCGGTGGACTCGCTGCAAGCCTTTGTGGCCAGCGACCACCGCCACGCCATCACCGCCGCGCCCTTGGCCGCGGGCTTCATCTGGCAAGACCCGGCCCAGCCTGGCCACGGCATCCACCTGGTCACCGAAACCGAGCTGTTCGACGCCACGCCGGCCACGCGCCGCCGCCGCAAGGCCGCGCAAGCCACCGACATCGACTCGCTGATCAAAGACCTCAGCGAGCTGAACGTGGGCGACCCGGTGGTGCACAGCAACCATGGCATCGGGCGCTACCAAGGTCTGATCAACCTCGACCTGGGCGAAGGGCCCAGTGAGTTCTTGCACCTGGAGTACGCAGACAAGGCCACGCTGTATGTGCCCGTGTCGCAACTGCACCTGATCAGCCGCTACACAGGCGTGAGCGCCGACGAAGCGCCGCTGCACCGCCTGGGCTCGCCACAGTGGGACAAGGCCAAACGCAAGGCCGCCGAGCAGGTGCGCGACACCGCCGCCGAGCTGCTCAACCTCTACGCACGCCGAGCCGCCCGCGAGGGCTTTGCCTTCCGCTTTTCGGCGCAAGACTACGTGGCCTTCGCCGCCAGCTTCGGATTTGAAGAAACGGCCGACCAGCGCGCCGCCATCCACGCCGTCATCCAAGACATGATCAGCCCCCGCCCCATGGACCGCTTGGTCTGCGGCGACGTGGGCTTTGGCAAAACCGAAGTGGCCCTGCGCGCGGCCTTCGTGGCCGTGACCGGCGGCAAACAAGTGGTGCTGCTGGCACCCACGACGCTGCTGGCCGAGCAGCACTTCAACAACATCTCGGACCGGTTTGCCCAATGGCCCGTAAAGGTGGCCGAGATGTCGCGCTTCCGCTCGGCCAAAGAGATCAAGGCCGCGATGCAAGGCCTGGAAGACGGCACCATCGACATCGTCATCGGCACACACAAGCTGCTGAGCGACACGATGAAGTTCAAGCGCTTGGGGCTTTTGATCATCGACGAAGAGCACCGCTTTGGCGTGCGCCACAAAGAGGCCATCAAGGCCATGCGCGCCGACATCGACGTGCTCACGCTCACGGCCACGCCCATCCCTCGCACCCTGGGCATGGCGATGGAAGGCCTGCGCGACCTCAGTGTGATCGCCACCGCACCGCAGCGCCGTCTGGCCATCAAGACCTTCGTCAGGTCGGAGGGCTCCAGCGTGATCCGCGAGGCCATCTTGCGCGAGCTCAAGCGCGGCGGCCAGGTCTACTTCCTGCACAACGAGGTCGAGACGATTGAAAACCGTCGCCAAAAACTTGAAGAAATTCTGCCCGAAGCCCGCATCGCCGTCGCCCACGGTCAAATGCCCGAGCGCGAGCTGGAGCGCGTCATG
>JAVLFO010000128.1:0-1765 GCA_046052805.1 Aquabacterium sp.
TGCCCTTGCTGGCCATCGACGGGGCCGGGCTTGAGTTGAGTGCGCAGACACGGGTCACGGAACGAGGCTTTCTGACCTTGGGCTTGTTGGGCGCCGCCACACTGGGCGAGGCCATCGGCTTGTCACAGCGATTTCCGCACAGTGCGGGGTATTTGCTGCAGGTCCGCGAAGTGTCATCGCCCGCCGTTCACCAGACGCTGCTTGAGCCTCACCTGGGCGACCAAGACCTGCAACGCTTCTTGGTGGACCTGACCTTTGCGGCCATGGTCAAGCTGCGGCAACAAGTCACAGGGGCCAACTACAGCCCGTCTTCACTTGAGCTCGTCAGAGCCGCGCCCACCCATGCGGCTGCGTATCAAGCCTTTTTTGGCTGCCCCGTGCGCTTTGGGTGCTTGAAGAACGTGATGAGCACGGATGCCAAGTGGCTTGACTTTCCCTTGCCATGGGCCAGCGCCATGGCCTACCGCTTGTCAACGCAGCTGCTGGAGCGTGAGCGCGAGCGCATGAATGCGATGCCCGCCATGGGCTTCACCATTGAACGCGCCATTCGCAGGGCCTTTCCGCGTGTCGCTGACATTGCGGAGTTGGCGGCCTCGCTGCACCTCAGCGAAAGGACCTTGCGCCGCAAGTTGACGAACGAAGGCTTGAGCTACCGCTTGCTGCTCGATGAAAGCCGCCGCTCACGCGCACTCGATTTGATGACGGCAGGCCTTCGGCCCATCACGCAGATCGCCCTTGACGTGGGATTTTCAGATGTGCGCGCTTTCAGCAGGGCCTTCAAACGCTGGACAGGCCACCCGCCCACCCAGATCAGCAGCGCCCTCACCCATCTATCTTCTCAAACACATCCGTGAAGCGTTGGCCGTCCCACACGTAGAGCAGGTAAGCGGCGTGCAGGCACTGCGACGCACCTTTGGGCTTGAACAGCCCCACGCATTCGCCGCCCTCGTGTCGCACGCTGCGGTACACCACACCGGCCGAACCGGCTTGGCGCAAACTGGCGCCCAAGCTGCGGGCCGCGCTGTAGTCGTCTGCCGCATAAACGGCTTTGGGCACGGCATCCAATGGCCTCAGGTCATGCAAGGTGGCGCTGACCTTCACGCTGTAGAGCCGCATGGGCAACTGCATCACGGGCTGGGCCGTTGCAGCCAAAAACCGGGCTTGGTGGTATTGGGTTTCGGCCACGGCGGTGGGCTTGTCGTGGGCCGCGTAGAACACGCCATGGCGCCCGTCTGAGAACCGGCTGCCATCGGGGTTGAGGTGCGTGAAGGCCGCCATGATGGGCCCGGCGCCATTGCCAAAAATGCGCTCGTCGGGCGGCACCAAATCGATGTCGCCCGCCTCTGCGCGCAGGTGGTCGTTGGTCAGCGCTTCGAGCGCATACAGCGCGTCAAAGTCGGCCGGGTCGGCCACGCGGTCATAGATGTAGATCGTAGGGTAGCGCGTGGGAACGATGCGAAAAGCCGGTTGCCATCGGATGCGCCGCGTGGCGACATCGCTCATGACCAGCCGCCACCCCTGACCGAATCAAGGTAACGGCGCACCGTGAACAGGTCGGCCACGTTGCCGGCCAGCATGCGCGTCAAGGCGGGCTGGCCCCCAAACAAGGGCGCGGTGTTGGGCTGGCGCACCCAGGCGTCGGCCTGCGCGTCGGGCAGCAAAATCTGCAGCGACTTGTAGATGCCCAGGATGTTGGAGATGCGCTCAAGTGTGTCGCGCGGCAGCTTGGCCGTGTCGGGCCTGTCTCTTATACACATCTGACGCT
>JAVLFO010000129.1:0-3919 GCA_046052805.1 Aquabacterium sp.
CGTCAAAAAAGGCCCGGCGGTTGGCCAGGCCGGTCAGCGCGTCGCGTGTGGCCAAGCGCAGCAGCTCGCGTTCGGCACTGGCCCGCGCGACCTCTTGATCGCGGGCGTGGAACAGGGTGCCCAGCGTCACCAGCAAGGGTTGCAGCAGCTCGACCAAGGGCTCGTCAAAGCCTTCGGCGCGGTTGCCCAGTCCGATCATGCCCAGCACCTGGTGGTCAAAACGGATGGGCAGGCCCAGGAAGTTGCCCAAGCGAGGGGCCGACCCGGTGGTGCCACGGTTGGCGGGGTGCTCGCTGGGACGGTTGGTGAGCACCACTTGGTTGCTGGTGATGACGTGGCCAAACAGGTTGTCGAGCCGATCAATGCGCCGCTGCAGCGCGCCGTCTGGCCCCACGCCATCGTTCAACAGACCATCCATCCAGTGCGGCGCTGACAGCGTGGGCACGCTCAGGTAGGGCTGGCCATCGGGGTGGTGTTGCACGATGCCAATGAAGCCGAAGGCACTGTCGCTGATGCGCAGCAGCGGCTCGAACAAGGACTGGCACGCGTCTTCGACATTGCGATTTAGCAAGAACGAGGTTTGCGCCTGGTTGAGCAGGTCCAGCAGCTGCCGTTGGTGGTTGCGCAAGGCCTCTTGTCGCTTGACCTCGGTGATGTCGATCAAGGTGCCCACCAGCCGCTTGGCACGGCCACGCTCGTCGTATTCCACCGCACGTCCGAAGCTCTGCACCCAGATGTAGTGGCCCTTTTTATGGCGGATGCGGTACTGGGCCGCGATCACGTCGGACTGGTGTTGGACATAGGCCGACACCGCTTGCTCCAGGCCCACACGGTCATGGGGGTGGATCATGTCCGTCCAGATGCCGTTGCTGTGCTCGGTCTCGTCATCGCGGTAGCCCAGCATGGCCGCAGCGCGCGTGTTGAGCACACGCACCTGTGTTTGCTCATTGAGGTCCCAGGTGCCGATGCGCGCCGATACAAGCGCCAGGTAGAGCCGCTCTTTGGTGGCCTCGATCGAGGACTCCAGCTGCTTTTGCCGGGTCAGATCGAACAGGTAGCTGCGGATGCGCAGCAGCCGCCCTTGGTCGTCGTAGTCGGCCTTGTGGACTTGGTGAACCCAGCGCGTGCCGCGCGACGAAGGGCTCAGTCGGTAGCTGATCTCGAGGTGGGGCAGGCGGCCCAGGCGGTGGCTGCTCAGGCTGGCCCGCACGGCCTCTTGGTCTTGCGGATGGACCAAGTCTAAAAACGGGGTGCCGGCCTGGAGCGACTCGCTCAAGCGTTTGCCGATGATGTCTGAAAGGTTGTCAGACAAATAGACCGGCTGCGGCTGCACGTGGTCGTTCCAGACGATGGCCGCAACCGGGCCTGACGAAAACAGCGCATGGCCGTTGCGCATCTGGGCGGCGTCTTTGCAGGTTTGCAAGCGCTCGCGCACCAGATCGGCCAGTTGCAGCAGGCGCTCCACCTTGTGCTCGTCAAAATCGTGGCGTGGCCGGTGGTCCATCAGGCAGAGCGTCCCGACGACATGCCCATCACCAAACACCAAAGGCACGCCCGCATAAAAGCGCAGAGCCGGGATGCGGCGCACCACCAGCTCGTTGTCGGCGAAGCGCTCGTCGAGGCGCATGTCGTGCGCCAGGATGGTTCGCTTGCCGGCCACCACGTGGCTGCACAGGCCATTGGCGCGCGACCCGTTGTCGACGTCGATGCCAAAACGCGCCGCGAACCAGACGTGATCGCGTTCCACCATAGAGACGCCGCAGATCGGCACGTCAAGCACTTGCGCTGTCAGTGTCACCAGCTTTTGCAGCTCTGGGTCGTTGGCGCAGCCGGCCATGTCGAGCTCATGCAAGGCTTGCAGTCGGGCGATTTCATCTGGCGGAATGAAGGCGGCAGGCAAGTGCGGTACTCCGTGAAACTTCACGAATCCTAACCCTGCGCGGAGGCCTTTGGCATGGGAAATTCGCGCGATCCGGCGGCCATGAACCGGATCGCGTTATATGCCAAATAAGCTATCAGGTGCCAATGGCCTTGACCGATCCCGCCAACTTGCGCAATTCGAATTTTTGGATTTTGCCGGTGGATGTTTTGGGCAGCTCGCCAAATACCACGGCCTTGGGCACCTTGAAGCCGGCGAGGTGCAACTTGCAATGCGCCACGACGTCCGCCGCGGTGACTTCGGCCCCAACCTTGAGTTCGATGAACGCGCAGGGCGTTTCGCCCCACTTGTCGTCGGGCTTGGCCACCACGGCCGCGGCCATCACGGCGGGGTGGCGGTAGAGCACGTCTTCCACCTCGATGGACGAGATGTTCTCGCCACCCGAGATGATGATGTCTTTGCTGCGGTCTTTGATCTTGACGTAGCCGTCTGGGTAGATCACGGCCAAGTCGCCCGTGTGGAACCAGCCCCCGGCAAAGGCCTCTTGCGTGGCCTTGGGGTTCTTCAGATAGCCCTTCATCGTGATGTTGCCGCGGAACATGATCTCGCCCATGGTTTCGCCGTCCATGGGCACACTTTGCATGGTCAAGGGGTCCATCACCGTCACGCTGCGCTGCAGGTGGTAGTTCACACCTTGGCGCGCGTTGAGGCGTGCACGCTCACCCACATCCAACTCGTCCCACTCATCGTGCTTGACGCACACGGCGGCGGGGCCATAAATCTCGGTCAGACCATAGACGTGGGTCAGGTCGATGCCCAGCTTCTCCATGCCTTCGATCATGGCGGCCGGTGGCGCGGCGCCTGCCACCATGGCCTTGACCTGCTGCGGGATGTTTTGCTTGATCTCGTCGGGCGCGGCCACCATGGCGGCATGCACGATGGGCGCGCCGCAGTAGTGGGTCACGCCATGGGTGCGGATGGCATCAAAGATGGCTTTGGGGTCGACGCGGCGAAGGCACACGTTGACACCGGCGCGCGCAGCCACGGTCCATGGGAAGCACCAACCATTGCAATGGAACATGGGCAGCGTCCACAGGTACGTGGCGTGCTTGGGCATGTCCCATTCGAGGATGTTGGAGATGGCGTTGGCCGCCGCGCCCCGATGGTGGTAGACCACGCCTTTGGGGTTGCCCGTGGTGCCCGATGTGTAGTTCAGGCTGATGGCGTCCCACTCGTCGGCCGGCATGGCCCACTCAAAGTCGGGCGAGCCTTCGGTCAGCAGTTGCTCATAGGTGAGGGCGCCGATGCGTGGGGCATCGCCCGTGAACAAAGCATCTTCGGCATCGATCACCAGGACCTCTCGACCGCTTTGACGCAGGCTCAGCGCTTTGGCCATGACCTTTGCAAACTCGGGGTCCACGATCACGGCCTTGGCCTCGCCATGGTCGAGCATGAAGGCCAGCGCTTCAGCGTCCAGCCGGGTGTTGAGCGTGTTGAGCACCGCGCCCGACATGGGGACGCCAAAGTGCGCTTCGACCATGGGCGGCGTGTTGGGCAGCATCACGGCCACGGTGTCGCCCACGCCCAGGCCATGCTGCTGCAACGCGCTGGCCAACTGGCGGCAGCGTGCATAGGTTTGCGACCAGGTTTGGCGCAGCTCGCCATGCACCACGGCCAGCTTGTTGGGGTAGACCAGGGCTGAGCGCTCGATGAACGACAGCGGCGTCAGCGGCGCAAAGTTGGCTTCGGTTTTGGGCAGGTCCTGCGCAAAAATGTGGGGCATGTTTTCTCCTTGTGGGAAATGACATGGTGCCCCAAGCGATCAGCGCTTTGAATGGGTCAATCCCCGGGGTTGTCTGCGCTGCCAGCCGCTTCAGGCACGACCTTGATGCGCACGCCGGTCAGGCTGACGACTTGGCCGGGGCGGATCTTGGCGGTTTTGCGCGATTCGTCTTGCCCGTCGACCTGGACACGGCCCTCGGCCACCAGGGTTTTGGCGCGTCCGCCGCTGTCGGCGATGCCGGTGGCTTTGAGCAGGCG
>JAVLFO010000130.1:0-4992 GCA_046052805.1 Aquabacterium sp.
GTAGACACTGCGCATGTGGGCGATCGGTATGCGCCCACTGAAGTCGTCTCGTTGCACAGGGACGAGGTCGGTACAGCGGCTCATGTCAGCCCTCCAACAGTGGACACGTTCACAGCATCATTGCAGCAAACACCCGCCGGCAAGAGCCCGTGAACAAGGGGGATATGACCCCTTCATATCATCCACAGTGGCGCATGAGAAGGGGCAAGATCACATGTGGCACCGGGAAGTGCGCACAATGCCGCACTGCACCGAGTTGAAGCTGCCCGCATGTCCTTACCGCCCGCCACCGCCAAAGTTACCCAGGCTGCCTTGCCCGCGCGTGCGCTCGCCTCCTTGGCCAAGCGCGCATGGGCGCGGGCACGCACAGGGTGGCTGGCCTTCGTGCTGCTGGCGTTGGTGCTGTGGGGCGCGTGGTGTTGGCAGCAGGTGCCCGATTCACGCGCCGACGTACAGTGGATCAGCCACGAGCGCCAGTTTTGGGAAGACGACGAACAAGGCATACGCCCCCTGGGCCCCAGCAAGGCCGTGACCTTGCCGGACAGCTGGAAAGGCCAAGGCCTGCCCGCCTCGGGCGTGGCGCGCTACACGACGCGGTTTGTGATGGCCGACACGAACTTGTCGGACGTCCAAAGCCCCCTGTGGGCCTTGCGCTTTGACCACATCAGCCACGTCCACCGCATCTGGCTCAATGGCTACCAGTTGCGCAACACCGTGTCGCGACCCGAATGGCGTGCGGGCACCAGCGGCCTGCTGGTGGAGCTGCCGCGTGGCTTGCTGGTGGCGGGCAACAACCAGCTGGTGACCGAGGTGCACTGTGTTCAGCAAGGCGGCATGTCGATGCCGGTGCTCAACCTGCGCGATGTCCTTCACCCCGCCTACCTGTGGCACCAGGTGATGGTGCAAGACCTGCTGATCGGGCTGAACACGGCCAGCACCACCTTTGCCTTTTTCATGATCATCTTGTGGGCAATGCGCCGGCAAGAGCACACCGCCGGCCTGTTCGGGGTGATGCTGCTGGTGGCATCGCTGCGCAACACTGCCTACTTTGTCACCCAAGACTTCGGCATCAACACCACGGTGTCGGCGTGGCTGTACTTCATGGCCCACGTGATCACCGCCTGCACGCAAGGCTGGTTTGTGATGGCCATCTTGGGCCTGCGGGTGCGCTGGTTCAACCGCCTGCTGTGGGTGGTGCTGCTGGGGTTTGGCAGCATCGGTTTGCTGGCGGCCCCGTGGGACCCTGAACTGGAGCGCACACGCAACGTCTTGCAGGGCTTGCTGCTGCCCTTGATGCTGCCCGGTCCTTGGTGGGTGCTCAAGCACAGCCATCGCATCGACCGTGCCGCGGCCATCGGACTGGTGGTGGGCTGGGGCGGTGTGCTCATTGCCGCCGTGCACGACTTCGTCTGGATTCGCCTGCTCGGTGAGGTCGCTCACCGCCTCTGGCTGCCCGCCGCGGTGCCCATGGCCATGCCGGCTTTTGCCGTGATCGTGATGTCGCGCGTGGTGAGCGCCTTCAACCAGATCGAAGAGGTCAACGCCAACCTCGAATCGAAAGTGGCCGACCGCACGCGCGAGTTGGCCGCGGCCAACGCGGCCAAGAGCCACTTCCTGGCCTCGGCCAGCCACGACCTGCGCCAACCAGTGGCGGCCATCGGGCTGATCACCGACCTGCTGCGGGGCCAGCTCCACGACCCCGCTTTGCGCGGCTTGACCGACCGGCTCACGCGCGCGGTGGTCTCGATGGAGCGGCTGCTCAAGGGGCTGCTGGACCTGTCTCGGCTGGACTCGGGCACCGTTGACATCCAGCGCCAGCGGGTGCGCCTGCAGCCCTTGCTGGAAGCCATCACCAACCACGAGGCTGAAACCGCCCGCCACAAGGGACTCTCGCTGCGGGTACGCCCGACACAAGCCGTGGCCTGGACCGACCCCGTGCTGCTGGAGCAAATCCTGCGCAACCTCATCGGCAACGCGGTGCGCCACACCGGCCAAGGCGGCATTTTGGTGGGCGTGCGACAACAAGGTCCCGCGCTGCACATCCAGGTGTGGGACACCGGTCCGGGCATTGCCCCAGCCGACCGCGACCGCATCTTCGACGAGTTCGTGCAGGTGGGCAACCCAGCGCGCGATCGCACCCAGGGGCTGGGTCTGGGGCTGGCCATCGTGCGTCGCGCCACGCAACTGCTGGGGCACCGCATGACGCTGCGGTCTCAGTTGGGACGTGGCTCGTGCTTTGGATTGAGCCTGCCAAGGCCACCGCTGCGCCAGGCAGCGCCCATCGCGCCATCGCCCATCGCCGCAGCGCCCATGCCGTCATTGGAAGGGCTGCGCGTGCTGGTGGTTGAAGACGAGGCGGCCATCCGCCATGCGCTGGTCAGCGTCTTGCAAAGCTGGGGCATGACGGTCACGGCGGGGGGCGATCTGGCTTGGGTGATGGCATTGCCCGCCCAACCGTGGGACCTGCTGGTGTCAGACCACCGCTTGCCAGATGGCACGGGCCGCGATGTGGTGCACCACCTGCGTCAACACCAAGCCGGATTGCCGGCCTTGATCATCACGGGTGACACCCTGCCCAGCCATTTGGCCCAGTTGGCTGACAGCGGCCTGAGCGTGCTGCACAAACCATTCAGGGCAGAAACACTGAGGGCCATGATCGACTCGACCATGGCCCCACAGAGAACGTGATGACAGCGTTATTGCCAATAGCTTAGCTGGCAAACCGGACATCCACCATCATCCTTTTGGCTGAGTCGCCCCCAAAGAACCCAAGCTGATGCCCGCTTGGGCCACCGCCACCACCGCCTGGGTCCGCGTGCGCACACGCAGCTTGCGAAAAATCGCGGTCAGATGGGTTTTGATGGTGGACTCAGACAGGTTCAGGCGCCGGCAAATCTCTTTGTTGGCCTTGCCATCGACGAGCAGGCGCAAGACGTCGAGCTGGCGCGGCGACAGGCCCAAGGCCGTGCCGGTGTCGGCGTCGTCCATCTCGCGTGCGGGGTCTGGGGCGTCCAGGCCAATCCAGATGTCGTCATCGTGCTGGGCGGCCACGGACTCGGGCAGCGGCGGCAGGTACACGCCACCGCCAAGCACATGGCGCATGGCGTCCAGCATGGTCGGGGCCGACACGGTTTTGGGGATGAAGCCAGACGCACCGCCATCGATGGCATCGACGATGGTTTCGGTGCGGTCGTCTGCAGACAACACCACGACAGGCGTGTCGGGCGCCATGGCGCGCCACTGCTGCAAGGTGCCCAAACCGCGCTGCGCCGCCAGCCCCAGGTCCAGCAGCACCAAGGCCACGTCAGGGTGGTCTGCGATGACCTGCTGCGCCTCAGACAGGCTGCCCGCTTCCAGCACGTGCAGGGCATCGCCACCGGCCGGCGTCAAGCGATGCGACATGAGCATGCTCAAGCCGTCGCGAAACAGCACGTGGTCATCGATCAACAAGAGCTTCATGCAATGGAAGGAAATACGGGTGACAGTCGTGGCATCGTACCGTGCCGGGCTCAGGTGGGATCACTTCACCCAGGTGTTCATCTGCATGATCGGCATCATCACCGACATCACGATCAGCATCACCACCAGGCCCATGACCACGATCAGCAGGGGCTCCAGCACCGTGGCAATGGCCAAAGCCTTGCGCTGCACCTCGGTGCCCAACTGGTTGGCAGCTCGCTGCAGCATCACGGGCAACTGCCCGGTTTGCTCACCCAGGCGTGCAAACATCGACAGCAAACCCGGGAAGCGCTTTTTGGCCGCCAACGCCGAGGCCAGTGGGGCCCCCTCGCGCACTTGCACCAAAGCTTCCATGGCATCGGCGCGCATGGCGCGGTTGGACAAGGTTTCAGCGGCGGCCTGCAAGGCCTTCAAGATGGGCACGCCCGAGCCCGCCAGCATGGCCAGCGTGCCAGCAAAGCGCGCAGCGTTGTAGCCCCGGGCCAGCTTGCCAATCACTGGCAGCCCCAGGAAAAAGGCATCAAACTTTTTGCGGAACTCCTCGTTGCGCAGCGAGAACAACAGCAGCCCCGTCCCGACGATCAGGACCAGTGCCAGCAACCAGCCCCAGTTGCGCATGAAGGCGCTCAGCGCCAGCATCACCTGGGTCAACATGGGCAGCGCCCGCTTGCTGCTGGTGAACACCTGCGCGACCTGCGGCACCACGAACACCAGCAAGGCGATCACGATGACCACGGCAAACAGCGACACGATGGCGGGGTACAGCGTCGCCCCGATCAGCTTGGACTTGAGCGCTTGCTGCTCTTCCAGGTCGGTGGCCAGTTTGTCGAGCACGTTGCCCAACTGGCCGCTTTGCTCACCAGCGGCCACCACGCCACGGTAGACATCGTCAAACTCTTTGGGCGAGCCCGACAAGGCCCGCGCAAAAGGCGAGCCCGCATTGACCTCAGCGCGCAGGTGCGAAACCAGCTCGCGCTGGCGTGGGTCTTCGGCCTCATCGGCCAGGGCCGTGAGCGCACGCTCCAGCGGCAAGCCGGCCACCACCAGCCCCGACAACTGCCGCGTCCAGATGGACAAGGCCGTGGCGTTGAACACCTTGCGCGCAAACAGCTGCTTGGACGCGACCGTGCCGCCATCCAAGCTGGCCACCGTGTCGACCTTGAGGGGCACCAAAGCCTGCAAGCGCAACTGCGCTCGCGCGGCCTTGGGGTTGTCGGCCTCGACCAAGCCGTTGACGGTCTTGCCGGCAACGTCCAGGGCTTCGAAACGGTAGGCGGGCATGTCGGATCGGCCTTATTCGCGGGTGACCCGCAGCACTTCTTCGAGCGAGGTGACGCCCTCGGCCACCAAGCGGTCGCCGTCGTCGCGCATGGTCTTCATGCCGCCCAGCTGCGCCACTTCGAACAAGCGCGCCTCGGCGGCCTGGCTGTGGATCAGCCCACGGATGTCATCGTCGGCCACCATGAGTTCGTACACGCCGGTTCGGCCCTTGAAGCCGCTCATGCCGCACGCAGGGCACCCCACGGGGTGCAC
>JAVLFO010000131.1:0-11501 GCA_046052805.1 Aquabacterium sp.
GCAGCGCTTGCCTGGCGGTGGCGCCTCAGCTGCTGGGCGACAAGGACTTCGCCTACAGCTGCAACGACCACTTTGAGGGGCAGCCTCAGTTCGCTGCAGCCCACGCCCCTGTGCGTTATCACCGCTGCGGCGCGTGTCAGTTCACCTTCACGGCTTCACTTGATGGCTGGTCGGCGCACGACTTCAAGGCCCACATCTACAACGCTGATTACGTGTTGGCCGACCCGGTGTTCGTGGAGATCCGTCCAGCGCGCAACGCCCAAATGGTGGCCGCCTTGTGGAACCGCGCCTTGACCGACACCGTGGTGCTGGACTTCGGCGGCGGCGACGGCGCCTTCGCGCGCGCCCTGCAGGCCATGGGGCACCGGTGTCACACGGTCGACGCCTTTCATGGTGAAGACACGGCAGAGCTGTTGAACCGTTACGACCTCATCACCTGTTTTGAGGTGATCGAGCACGTGCCCCATGGCGACTTAGACGCCTGGATGACGACCTTGCTGGGGCACCTGAGCGCACAAGGCTCGGTGCTCTTGAGCACCGAGCTGCTCGACGCTGACATGACCTTGGGCAATTGGTACATCGCCCCTCGCAATGGCCACATCAGCCTGCACACGGCGGCCAGTTTGCAGGCCCTGGCTTCACGCCATGGCCTGAGCGTTTACAGCATCAACCACGAGATGCACGTGTTGCGACGGACGGGAAGTCCACCGGCACCTTGAAGGCCACGTTCACGTAGTTGGTGAACAGGTTCAGGGCCACGTGCGCCACGATC
The DNA here is from genome assembly GCA_046052805.1 of Aquabacterium sp. Taxonomy (GTDB): domain Bacteria; phylum Pseudomonadota; class Gammaproteobacteria; order Burkholderiales; family Burkholderiaceae_C; genus Aquabacterium. The sequence continues at coordinate 773 of JAVLFO010000131.1, forward strand.
TCAACGGTGTGCTGCTCGTCAAAGCCCACGGCACGCAGTTGCTGCACGTCGGCATCGCTGACCTGACCGCGCTCGTTGACCACTTTGAGCGCAAAGCGCAAGGCGGCCGCCGTCTTGGGGTCGCTCGACTCGCCCACTTGGGCATGCGCCAGCGTTTCGGCGCTCAGGCCGGCCTTTTGGCCCAGCGCGGTGTGGGCGGCCAGGCAGTAGTCGCAGGCATTTCGGTTGGCGACGGCCACGGCGATTTGCTCGCCCAGTTGGGCCGAGACCACGCCCTTGCCCAAGGCACCGAACGCGCCCCACATGCTCTGCAATGCCGCCGGCGAATGCGCCACGGTGCGGAACATGTTGGGGACCATTCCGAAGGCCGATTCGATTTGATGGAGCGCGCCCTGGCTGGCAGCTGGTGCAGTGGCGGTGGTCAGTTGGTTCAAGCGGGTCATGGTGTGTCCTTGCTGGGTTTGGATGTCGTTGTGCCCCGATGGCACACCGCCAGTTTGGGCATCCATGTTGTACGATAGGTATCTATTCATCCTCAATAGATGTCTAATCGTCCAGAAATGAGCCTGCCCAGCACCCACCACCCGCTTGTCCCCCTGGACCGCCTTTCGGCCCTGCTGGACCGCTTCCGGGTGCGCGCCCACCTTTTCCATGCAGGGCCACTGTGTGGTGTGACGCATTTCGATGCCCAGCCAGGGCGGGGCTTTTTGCACGTGCTGCGGCGCGGCGAGATGGTGGTCACGCACCAGGCCCGATCGGGCGCGCCCAAGCGCGTGCGGGTGCAAGAGCCCAGCCTGCTGTTTTATCCGCGCCCCTTGGCGCACGACTTTCACAACGCGCCCACCGAAGGCTCGGACTTCACCTGCGCCTCGTTGGACTTCGAGGGCGGCGCCACCCACCCCTTGGTGCGCGCCTTGCCCGCATTGGTGTTGCTGCCTTTGCGCGAGGTCGATGGCCTGGAGGGCGCATTGGCATTGCTGTTTGCCGAGACCGACCGTGTGCGTTGCGGCCACCGCCTGCTGGCCGATCGCCTCTTTGACGTGGTCTTGTTGCAGCTGCTGCGTTGGCTGCTTGACCACCCTGAGCAAGCCGGTGTGCCGGCCGGCCTGTTGACGGGCTTGGCCGACCCGGCCTTGTCTCGCGCCTTGGTGGCCATGCACGAGCAACCGGGCCAGGCCTGGTCACTGGCACGCATGGCGAGTGAGGCGGGCTTGTCGCGCAGTGCTTTTGCGACGCGCTTTCGGGCCATGGTTGGCGAGACCCCCGGTGAGCACCTCACCGCCTGGCGCCTGACCCTGGCGCAATCGCGCTTGCAGCAAGGCCATGCCGTCAAGCGCATCGCCGATGAGCTTGGCTACGCAAATGCCTCGGCCTTGTCCCGCGTGTTCACGCAAAAAGTGGGGTGCTCGCCCATGGCGTGGTTGGCGCAGGCCACTTGAGCGCAGGGGGATGTGGTCCCCCGGTCATCGCAGCGACACATCGGGCCGCCATCGTGCGGCATATCTTTGTTGTTGACACCCGGAGTACCGCATGACCTTTCAACGCACCACCGTGGCCGCAGCCCTTGGCTTGGCCTTGCTCGCTGTCAGCTCACTGGCCCACGCTGACGTTCGCATCACCGAAGTGGCGCCTTGGGGCAGCAGCACCGCCAACCCCGTCATTCCGTATGCCAGCGATTGGTTTGAGCTGACCAACACCGGCACCACCGCCGTGAGCTTGGCGGGCTGGACCATGGACGACAACTCAAACGGCACGGGCAAGGTGGCCTTGCAAGGCATCTCGCAAATCGCGGCTGGCGAGTCGGTCATCTTCACCGAATTGGCCGTGTCAGCCAGCTTCTTGAGCACATGGTTTGGCACGCAAGCGCCAGCCGGTTTGCAAATCGGCACTTACACCGGCGCCGGTGTGGGCCTGAGCCAGTCAGGTGATGCGGTCAATGTGTACAACGCCAGCGGCGTCTTGCAAGCCAACGTGGTGTTCGGCGCTGCCGATGCCACCTCGCCTTACCAAACCTTTGACAACGCGGCCGGCTTGAACAACACGACCATCTCGCAACTGAGTGTGGTGGGCACGGGCGGTGCCTTCGTGGCCGCCAACCACAGCATCGAAATTGGCTCGCCTGGCGCGGTGGCCAACGCCGTCACGGCGGCGGTGCCTGAGCCTGCCTCGTGGGCCTTGCTGCTGACCGCCATGGGCGCGCTCGGTGGTGTCGCTCGTCGTCGTCCACGTTGAACCCAGGAGCTTGTCATGTTGTTCAAACAATGGACCTTGGCCTTGCTGGCCGCTTCGTGTGTGTCGGCTCAAGCGGCTGCCTCGCTTGACCTGTCGCGCTACCAAGTCTCGGGCATCTACGCCCTTGACGCACTCAACGGCACCAGCGGCGGCATCTCGGGCCTGGAAGGCTCTGCCATCACGTACGCCCGCGACCGCGGCACGCTGTTCTTCGTGGGCGATGAAGGCACGGGCGTGATTGAAATCTCGCGCACGGGCCAAACGCTGGGCTCGATGAACTTCAACTGGGCCGGCACCGGCAGCACGAAGCACGACACCGAAGGCCTGACCTATGTGGGCGGTGGCACCTTGGTGGTCACCGAAGAGCGCCTGTACGACGCCTATCGCTTCAACTACGCGGCCGGTGGCACCGTCACCTTGGCCAATAGCGGCGTGTCCATCAGCAATGCCAACGTGGGCAACAGCGGCATCGAAGGCATCAGCTACGACCCTCGCAATGGCGGCTTTGTGACCATCAAGCAAGAGGCGCCCGAAGACATCCAGGCGGGCAGCTTGTCGTTCGCCGCCAATCTGGGCGGCACGTCCGGGCAGTCCACGCTGTTCAATGCGACCTTGATGGGCTTGTCGACCTTGTCTGATGTGCAAACCTTGTCGCCTGTGGACGCCTTGTCGGGCACAGCGGCCGCTGACAACCTCTTGGTGCTCAGCCTGGGCTCGCGTCGCTTGGTGGAAGTCAATCGCCAGGGCGTGGTGCTGAGCAGCTTCGACCTGAGCAATGTCTTGCCTCGCAACGGCATTGAAGGCGTCACCATCGACGAGAAAGGCACCATTTATTTGGTCGCCGAGCAGATCCAAGATGGCGTGGTGCCGCCCCTCAATCCGCAGTCGCAGCTGATCGTTCTGTCGGCCCCCGTACCCGAGCCTGAGTCTGTTGCTTTGGCGCTGGTGGGTTTGGGCTTGCTGGGTGTGGCGGCGCGTCGGGCTCGCATGGCCCAGTGATGCTCAGGCTTTGGCGAACTGCCCCGGCGTCACGCCGGCCATCGCCTTGAAAGCCCGCACAAAGCTGGTCGTGTCGGCATAGCCCAGGCGGTGGCCGACATCGGCCACGCTCGTGGCCTGCGCGCTCAGCCATTGGCAGGCCAGTTCGTGGCGGACGCGGTTGGCAATCTCTCGAAACGTGGTGCCCTGTGCAGTCAGCCGCCTGGACAAGGTGCTGGTCGAGACGCCGAGCACCTGGGCCAGGAAGGCCTGCGTCGGTTGCTCGCCACTGGTTTGGCGCAGCATCATCTCGACCCACTGGGCCGCGCCGTCGTCTGCAACAGGCTGAAGGCGCTGTTCAAGGCGCGCGCGTGCCATGGCCAGCTCGTCTGCATTGCGCAAGGGCATGGGGTGGTCCCACATCGCGGGCGGCAGGCACACACGCAAGCTGAGCATGCCCGGCTGCGCAAAGTGACAGCGAATGCGCTTGAGCTGCTTGTAGCTGTCGATGTGTTTGGGTCGGGCGCGCGTGAGATAAGCATCGCAGACCGGCGCGCTTGCCCCCATGAGGCCTTCGAGCATGCGGTCCACCGTCGACAGGGCCATGTCAAAGCAAAAGAGCACGAAGTCGTAGGGCATGGCCTGTATGGGCAGCCACGTCAGCGTCATGGCGCTGGTTGAGCGTTCGACCTGCATGCAAAAGCTCGGGGTGATGACTCCATAAAACTCTTGCGCTAAGCACAGCGCCTGGCCGAGGTTGTCACAACTCAGCATGGCGAGCCCCAAATCACCCAGGTCGCCCCACGTGATGAGCTGCGACACATCCAGACCCAAGGCAGGCCCCCCGTTGTCGGCCACCAATTGCTGGAACACGCCGATGGCCGGCACCGTGGGCACCTTGGCCACGGGGTGGGCCAGGCTGGCGCGGCTGAGCCCCAATGGGCCCAAAGCGGGTGTGCAGTCGATGTCGCGCTGTTCTAGCAAGCGCATCAACAAATGCAGGTAGCGGGCCGGTGTGCTGGTCGCTGGGTTCATGTGCTGGTATTCCCGAGCATCGGGGTGTCGTGAAGAGAAATGCTAACGGGCTGACGAGTTCTGCACATCGCGAACAACCCCAAATGCACAGAATCGGATTGCTTCATTTGCATCTCAAAAGGTGAACCATGCCCGACAAGAAACGCGCAATCTCACGCCTGCGCACCGTTCTGATCAGCACCTGCATGGCGTGGGCCGCAAGCACCGCAGGGGCGCAGGGTCTGGCCCACGTCGCTGACTGGTCTGCTGCTTGGCAGGCGCCTCAAAGCGATGCCTTTTTGCCCATCAGCGCCAACCGCTCCACCGTGCGCCAGATCCTGACGACGCACGCTGCCGGCGAACTGGTGCGCTTGCGGTTCAGCAATTTTGCGGGGAGCAAGCCCGTGCAGATTGGGGCTGTGAGCATTGGCGTGTCAGCAGGTGGTGCTGCCATCGCAGCTGCCCCCGTGCCAGTCCCATTTGCTGGTCAGCCGGGTGTGGTGCTCGCACCTGGCGGAAGCGTCTACAGCGACCCCGTCCGCTTGCCTGTGCAATCCATGCAGCGTTTGGCGGTGAGTGTGTACATCCCTGGCAGCGCCGTGTCTGTGAGTCGCCATTTCACGGGCAATGAACTGGTGTGGTCTGCGCCTGGCGATGCCAGCGGGCAGTCCGGCGCGCAAGGGTTCGTCCAAAACGCCAACCTGTTGCAGGCCTCGACCTTGTTGGTGGATCGCTTGGAAGTCAGTGCCAAGGCTTCTGGACGTGTGGTGGCCATGTTTGGCGATTCGATCACCGACGGGTTCATGGGCAGCGCCACTGGCATCCCGCTGGTGCCCGGGCCTGAGCCCATTGGCCGTGACCTTCGGTTCCCCGATTTTCTGCAGCGCCGTGCCGATGCCGAGGGTGTGGCGGCCACGTTCGTGAGCGCAGCCATCAGTGGCAATCGCTTGTTGGCAGGGGGCCTTGTGCCGATGTTTGGTCCCGCAGGGCAAGAGCGGCTGGACCGCGACGTGCTCACCCTCAAGGGCGTCACAGATGCCTTCGTTCTGATTGGCATCAATGACCTGGGCTTCTCGCTGGCGCCGCGCGTCACGGGGCCTGCCTTGGTCGCCCATTTGGGCGGCTTGGTACAGCGCTTGCACGAAGCCGGCTTGCGCGTGACCGTCGGTACCTTGTTGCCATCACGTGGCGCGACCTTGGGCTTCGCACACGGCAGTGCGGCGGTGGACGCCGCGAGGCAATCGGTCAATCAGTGGATTCGCACCAGCGGTGTGCCAGACGCCGTGGTCGATTTTGACCCTTGCATGCAAGACCCCGCTCGCCCGACCTCGCTGCGCCCGAGTTACAGCAGCGGCGACGGCCTGCACCCCAATGGCGCGGGCTACCAAGCGATGGCAGCCTGCGTGGGCTTGGGTACCTTTAGATGAGGGCGACTTGAGAAGGGGCCCGACCGGTCAGATCTGGAAGTCGTAATCCACCGTCAATGGCGCATGGTCGCTGAACCATGTGTCCTTGTAGATGTGGGCAGCGTGGGCCGTGGCCGCCAGGCCTGGCGTCGCCAGGTGATAGTCAATGCGCCATCCCACGTTCTTGGCCCGTGCCTGCCCCCGGTTGCTCCACCAGGTGTAGCTCTCGTCGGTGGCCTCGGGGTGCAGCGTGCGGTAGACGTCGACCAGTCGCGTCTCGCCATGGGGGTCCAGCAGCCGGGTCATCCAGGCGCGCTCTTCAGGCAAGAAGCCTGAGTTCTTGAGGTTGCCCTTCCAGTTCTTGAGGTCCTTCTCGTGGTGGGCGATGTTCACGTCGCCGATCAGGATGTACTCGCGCTCGCCGCGCATGGCCGCCAGGTGCGGATAGATCACCTCCAGGAAGCGGAACTTGGCTTCTTGCCGCTCTTCGCTGCTCGAGCCGCTCGGGAAGTAGCAACTGATCAGGCTGAGCTTGCGGCCGGGCTTGTCAAAGCGCAGTTCCACATAGCGACCCTCGGCGTCGAACTCGCCGCTCACATCGCGCTCGCCCAGTCCCACGATCACATCCGAGGGCGCGTGCCGTGTGTACAGGCCCACCCCGGAGTAGCCCTTTTTCTCCGCATGGTGAAAATGACCAGCCATCCCGGCGATGGTTGACAAGTTAGGGGTGAGGTCGGCCGCTTGGGCTTTGAGCTCCTGCACACCCATACAATCGGCGGCCATGGACTCAGCCCAGGGCGCCAGCCCTTTGGTAGACGCAGAGCGGATGCCGTTGAGGTTGAGAGACACCAGACGAAACACGAGACACCACCCATCATGAGCACCACCCCTTCGAACAACGCACTCGCCCATGACTTTGTGGCCTTCGCGGTGCAATCCAAGGTGCTGCGGTTCGGAGAATTCAAGACCAAGGCCGGGCGCCTGTCGCCCTATTTTTTCAATGCCGGCTTGTTCGATGACGGCGCCAAGCTGGGCCGTCTGGCGCAATTCTATGCAGAGCGCCTGATCGCCTCCGGCTTGCAGTTCGACATGCTCTTTGGCCCCGCCTACAAAGGCATCACCCTGGCCGCGGCCGTGTCGATCGAGCTGGCTCGCTTGGGGCACAACAAGCCCTTTGCCTACAACCGCAAAGAGGCCAAGGACCACGGCGAGGGTGGCACCCTGGTGGGCGCGCCCGTGCAGGGCCGTGTCCTCATCATTGATGACGTGATCTCGGCGGGCACCTCGGTGCGCGAATCCATCGATATGATCGTCAAGGCAGGTGCCACGCCTTGCGGCGTCACCATCGCCCTGGACCGCCAAGAAAAAGCCACCGCCAATGGCGTCGACGCCGAGCAAAGCGCTGTGCAACAGGTTGAACAGCACTACGGTTTGCCCGTTGTTGCCATCGCGACCTTGGCCGACTTGTTGCAGTATTTGCAGACCGAATCTGACCCCGCCTTGACAGCGTTTCACCCTGCGGTGCTGTCCTACCGTCAACGCTACGGAGTCTGATGCGTTTGAAGCTCTCATGGATCCCGCTCGCTCAATGAATCGCCGTCACCCGCATGCCATGCCCCTGAGCGCTGCCACTTTGCGTGCGGTGTGCATGGGCGCGTGGCTGTGCACGGCCGCTGCGAGCGCCGGTGCCACAGCGGGCATTTACTCGTGCATCGATGGCGCGGGCAAGCGCTTGACCTCAGACCGCCCGATCCCGGAGTGCCTGGACCGAGAGCAGCGCGTGCTCAACAAAGACGGCTCGCAAAAGCAGACCTTGCCGCCACGCATGAACGCCGAAGAGCGCGCGCAGGACGAAGAGCGCCAGCGCGTCAAAGCGCAGCAAGAGGCCGCCCGCAAAGACGCCACCCGCCGCGACCGCAACCTGATGCTGCGCTACCCGGACGAGCCCACCCACCGCAAAGCCCGCGAGGCCGCCCTGGACGACCTGCGCAAAGGCATTGCCTTGTCTGAGCGGCATCTGATCGACCTGCAAGACAGCCGCAAGCCATTGCAGGCCGATGCCGAGTTCTACCAAGGCAAGCGCCTGCCGGGCAAGCTCAAGGCCAAGCTCGAGGCCAACGATGCACAGCAACAGGCGCAAAAAGACATCATCCAGAATCAGCATGCCGAGACCGGGCGAATCAACGCCATTTACGACGCCGAGTTGGCTCACCTGCGCAAGCTGTGGGGCGGGGCGGCGCCAGGCAGCTTGAACTTCGAGCCTCCTCGCGCTGGCCCTGCGCCCTGAGTTTCGCCTCGCCTGCACTGAGTTGCATCCGTTTGCATGCCGCGGCCGTATCACTGGCCAACAGCATGAGGAGCTTGGGCGATGTGGCGTGGATTGTGGATGAGTGCTTTGATCACCTTGCCCCCGTTGGCCGCCTTGGGGGTTTGGCTCTTTACCCAGCCCATCCATGCAATCAACACCCTGACGCAAGCCCAGCTCAGTGTGCAAGGCCGCTTGGGTCTGGTCCAGCTTGATCAAGCCTACGGCCGCGACATGGCCCAGCGCGCCGATGTCTATTGGCCCCCTGCCAGCGCACAACGCCCGCCGCAAGGCTGGCCCGTGGTGGTGTTCTTTCATGGGGGCTCATGGGTGCGCGGGCACCGCAGCGAGTACCGTTTCGTGGGGCAATCGCTGGCCTCGCGTGGCGTGATTGCGGTATTGGCCGATTACCGCCTGTACCCGCAGGTCAAGTACCCCGAGTTCTTGCGAGACTCTGCCCAGGTCACTGCTTGGGCTTTGCGGCAGGCCGGCGCGTGGGGCGCAGACCCTGATCGCCTCTACCTCATGGGACACAGCGCCGGCGCATACAACGCCGCCATGCTGGCGGTGGACAAGCGCTGGTTGCACGAGGCTGGCGTCAGCCAGCACAAGGTGGCCGGCTGGATTGGCTTGGCCGGCCCTTACGACTTTTTGCCCATTCAAGACGAAGAGGTCAAACCGGTCTTCGACTTTCCCAACAGCCCGCCCGACTCGCAGGTGCTGTTCCATGACCTCACTGGCACCCCGCCCGCATGGCTGGCCATGGCGCCCGTCGACCCTTATGTGAACCCCGAGATCAACAGCATCCGTCTGTACCGTCGCTTGCAAGCTGCGGGGGTGTCCACCCAGTTGCTGTCGGTGCCTCGGGCCAGCCACATCAGCATGGTGGCGATGTTGTCGCCCTTGTTCCGCGCCTGGGTGCCTTTGTTGGACGATGTCATGGCGTTTGTGGGCCCGCCGCAGACAAGCCAACAAGCGCATGCGACGCGGGGTGCGTTGCCTCATGCATCCCAGAGGGACGCCAGCGCGCAGCCTTAACAACTGCTTTCAATTTCCCGTGAGGGCAGCGCCCCCCATGGTGGGGTCGGCAGGGCCTGATCCACGTGAATTGCGATAACGTCCTGCTTCCAAGCAGGCAGGGCCTCGACGCCTTGCCGCTCACGCAATTCAGGACGACACGCATGACCGACCTCTCCGGCATCCAATCGGCCATGGCCGGTGCCGTGCAAGACCTCGCCAGTGACCTGCTGGCGGACCTGCTCGGCAGCGGGCCCAAGCAACACACGCGCCTGCTCAGGCTGCACACGCCCTTGGGGCTTGACGTGCTGCTGGCCGAGCGTGCCCAGGTGCACGAGGCCATGGGGCCGCAGGCGGGGGCAGCACCTTTCGCCATCGAGCTGCTGGCTCTGAGCCGCAGCGCCCACATCGCCAGCGTCGACCTCATCGGCCAGCCCGTCCTGCTTGAGCTGCTCACCGCGCACAGCCGCACAGCGCTGCGGCCCTTTCATGGCCACGTCATGGCCTGCGAGCTCTTGGGCTCTGACGGCGGCTACGCCCGTTACCGCCTGCAAATTGGCGCGTGGCTCGACTTCTTGCGCCACCGCACCGACGCCTGGGTCTTCCAAGACAAGACCGTGGTCGAGATCACCGAGGCCGTGTTTGCCGACTACGTGGGCCAAGGCGCCTTGCAGCCCGCATGGCGCTGGGACTTGAAAGACGCCAGTGCCTACCCCCGCTTGAGCACCCTGGCCCAGTTCAACGAAACCGACTTCGACTTCTTGCAGCGCCTGTGGGCTGTGAATGGCCTGTTTTGCTGGTTTGAGCACACCGGCACGCCCAACGACGGCGGCGCGCAGGGCAGCCACACCCTGGTCATCGCCGACCACAACGGCGCCTTTGCCGCCAACGCGCAAGCCACCATCCGCTTCACGCAGAGCGACGCGGCCTTGAGCGAAGACAGCATCACCCAATGGCACGGCGTGCGCCGCGTGGGCGCCACCCGCATCCACACCGCCAGCTTTGATTACCGCGTGGTGGGCAACCATGCCGCCACCCAAGACGCCGATGCGGCGCACGAGCAGCCCATGCCCTTGGTCCACACCGACCAGCCCGGCGCCTATGCCTACGAGGGCGCCAGCGAGGCAGAGCGCCTGGCCATCGTGCAGCTGCAAGCCCTGCAGGCGCAACGCAAGCAGTTCAGCGGCAAAGGTACGGTGCGTACGTTGGCGCCGGCCAGCACCTTTGTGTTGGCAGACCATGCCGAGCACGATGCCGACCGCACCCGAGCCGGCGACGAGGCCGCGCGCTTCGTGGCCCTCAGCGCCACCCACCGCGCCCGCAACAACCTCAGCGCCGATGCCAAAGCCGGCCTGCAGCACCTGTTGGGCCACGCGCTGCTGCTGAGCGATGCCAGTCAGCCCACATTGGCTGGCAACGACAGCACCGAGCCCCTGTACGAAGTGCGCTTCACGGCCCAACGCGCCTCGGTGCCTGTGCGCGCCCCGTTGCGCGATGCCGGTGGTGCCTTGCTGCACCCCAAGCCCACTGTGCAAGGCACCCAAACCGCACTGGTGGTGGGCCTGGACGGCCCCATCCACACCGACCGCGACGGCCGCATCAAAGTGCAATTCCATTGGCAGCGCGGCGCCCAAAGCAGCCACCGCCTGAGCCACACCAGCACAGCAGACGAGTCTGACAACGCACCCGCCTCAGATGCCTCAGGCACCTGGGTGCGCGTGGGCCAAAGCTGGGCCGGTGCCAACTGGGGTGGCGCCTTCACGCCCCGCTTGGGGCA
>JAVLFO010000132.1:0-5456 GCA_046052805.1 Aquabacterium sp.
GTCGTCGGCAGCGTCAGATGTGTATAAGAGACAGGCCCATGAGAGCGACCACCTTGCCACGGGGCACAACCAGGTTGATGTCTTCCAGGATGATGCGATCGCCGTAACCACAAGTGACCGCGCGCAACTCCACCAAAGCCTCAGGCTGGTGTGTGGGCAGGACGGTGTCTGGCAGCGGGAAGGTGTCTTGAGGCATGGCAATGAAAAAGGGCTGGTGAAACACCAGCCCTTTGATCATAGGGGATTCACGGACCCCATGCCGTGCGCCCCGATGGGTGGGCACAACAAGCGTGGGGCCGAATCACATCAGCGTGGCAGCGTGCTCGAGCCCATCAGGTAAGCATCGATGGTGCGAGCGGCTTGGCGGCCTTCGCGGATGGCCCAAACCACCAGCGATTGACCACGGCGCATGTCGCCGGCAGCGAACACCTTGTCCACGTTGGTGGTGTAACCACCTTCGTCGGTCGAGGCCTTGGCATTGCCACGGGCGTCTTTTTCGACGCCGAAGCCCGCCAGGATCGTGTCCACAGGGTTCACGAAGCCCATGGCCAGCAGCACGAGGTCGGCCTTGAGCACTTGCTCGGAGCCAGGAACCTCGCTGAACTTGCCGTCCTTGAACTCGACGCGCACGGTCTTGACGCCCGTGACCTTGCCGTTTTCGCCGATGAATTCCTTGGTCTGGATGGCGAACTCGCGCTCGCAACCTTCTTCATGGCTCGACGAGGTGCGCAGCTTGTAGGGCCAGTAGGGCCAGGTCAGCTCGCGGTTCTCTTGCTCGGGCGGCATGGGCATCAGTTCAAACTGCACGACGCTCTTGGCGCCGTGGCGGTTCGAGGTGCCAACGCAGTCAGAGCCGGTGTCGCCGCCGCCGATCACGATCACGTTCTTGCCCGTGGCCATGATTTGGTCCTTGACCTTGCCGCCACCGTTGACACGGTTCTGCATGGGCAGGAACTCCATCGCGAAATGGATGCCAGCCAGGTCGCGGCCCGGCGCGGGCAAGTCACGCGATTGCTCAGAGCCACCGCTCAACAACACGGCGTCGAAGTCCTTCTTGAGCTGCTCGGGCGAGACCGAGTTCGTAGCCCAGTTGGTGACCTTCGAGCCCTTGGGCATTTCGCCCACGATGGTGTTGGTCTTGAAGACCACGCCTTCGGCTTCGAGTTGCTTGACGCGGCGGTCGATGTGCGACTTGTCCATCTTGAAGTCAGGGATGCCGTAGCGCAGCAAGCCGCCCACGGTGTCGTTCTTCTCGAACACCGTGACGTCGTGACCGACGCGGGCCAGCTGCTGTGCCGCCGCCAAGCCCGCAGGGCCGGCGCCCACGATCGCAACCTTCTTGCCGGTCTTGACCTTGGCAGGCTGAGGCACAACCCACCCTTCGGCCCAAGCGCGGTCAATGATGGCGTGCTCGATGGACTTGATGCCCACGGCGTCGTCATTGACGTTCAGCACACAAGCTGCTTCGCAAGGTGCGGGGCAGATGCGGCCGGTGAACTCGGGGAAGTTGTTCGTGCTGTGCAGCACCGTGATCGCGTTCTTCCAGTCGCCGGTGTAAACCAGGTCGTTGAAGTCCGGGATGATGTTGTTGACCGGGCAGCCGTTGTTACAGAACGGCGTGCCGCAGTCCATGCAACGCGCAGCTTGGGTCTTCGACTCTTCGGGCTTGAGACCGATGACGAACTCTTTGTAGTTCTTCAAGCGCTTGTCGACGGCTTCGTAGCCCTCTTCCAGTCGCTCAAATTCCATGAAGCCAGTGACTTTTCCCATTTCAATTCACTCCTGATCGTCCGGTTCAGGCCTTGGCCTTGGTGGACTTGGCCTTGGCGGTGGCAACCGCGGCCGTTGCCTCTTGCTTGGCGCCCATCTCGGTCAGGGCGCGACGGTATTCGTGCGGGAAGACCTTAACGAACTTGGGCAGCTGGGCCGCCCAGTTGTCGAGGATCTCGCGGGCACGCAGCGAACCAGTCCAGCGGTGGTGGTCTTCGATGAGCTTCTTGAGCGCAGCTTCGTCGGCCACACCCTTGTGCATCGGGATACCCGCATCCAGGTGTTCGGCGGCCGGCAGCACCTTTTCCAGGGCGACCTGGGCGGTGTTGACGCGCTTGGCGAACTGGCCGTCTTCGTCGTAGACGTAAGCGATGCCGCCCGACATGCCCGCTGCGAAATTGCGGCCGGTCTTGCCCAGCACCACCACGGTACCGCCGGTCATGTACTCGCAACCGTGGTCACCCGTGCCTTCGACCACCGCCGTGGCGCCCGACAGGCGCACGCCGAAGCGCTCGCCGCCAACACCACGGAAGAAGGCCTCACCTGCGGTGGCACCGTACAACACGGTGTTGCCGACGATGATGTTGTCGTTGGCGTTGCCACGGAACTCGATCGATGGGCGAACCACCACGCGGCCGCCGCTCAGGCCCTTGCCGGTGTAGTCGTTGGCTTCACCGATCAGGTACAGCGTGATGCCCTGGGCCAAGAAAGCACCGAACGATTGGCCGCCCGTGCCTTCCATTTGGATGAACACGGTCTGGTCAGGCAAACCATCGGGATGGTGCTTGATCAGCTCGCCCGAGAGCATGGCGCCCACGGTGCGGTTGACGTTGCGAGCCTCTTCCATGAACTGGACTTTTTCGCCACGCTGGATGGCGGCCTGGGCCTTCTCGATCAGGCGCACGTCCAGGGCCTTGTCCAGGCCGTGGTCTTGCGTCGACACGTGCAGGCGAGGCACATCGGCAGGCACGGGCGGCAGCGCGAAAACGCGTGCGAAGTCCAGACCCTTGGCCTTCCAGTGCTCGATGCCCTTCTTGGTGTCGAGCAGGTCAGCACGGCCGATCAGATCGTCGAACTTGCGGATGCCCAGCTGGGCCATGATCTGACGCGCTTCTTCGGCAACGAAGAAGAAGTAGTTCACGACGTGCTCAGGCTTGCCCGAGAACTTCTTGCGCAGGGTGGCGTCTTGCGTGGCCACGCCCACAGGGCAGGTGTTCAGGTGGCACTTGCGCATCATGATGCAGCCCTCGACCACCAGCGGTGCGGTGGCGAAGCCGAACTCGTCGGCGCCGAGCAGACCACCAATGACCACGTCACGGCCGGTCTTCATCTGACCGTCGGCCTGGACGCGAACGCGACCACGCAGGCGTTTGAGCACCAGGGTTTGCTGGGTTTCGGCCAGGCCGAGTTCCCAAGGCGTGCCGCAGTGCTTGACCGACGACCAAGGCGAAGCGCCCGTGCCGCCGTCGTGACCGGCGATCACGATGTGGTCGGCCTTGGCCTTGGCCACACCGGTGGCCACCGTGCCCACGCCCACTTCCGACACCAGCTTGACCGACACGTCGGCCTTGGGGTTGACGTTCTTGAGGTCGTGGATCAGCTGAGCCAGGTCTTCGATCGAGTAGATGTCGTGGTGCGGAGGTGGCGAGATCAGACCCACGCCAGGCACCGAGTGACGCAACTTGCCGATGTACTCGGAAACCTTACCACCAGGCAACTGGCCGCCTTCACCGGGCTTGGCGCCCTGGGCCATCTTGATCTGGATCTGGTCGGCCGACACCAGGTACTCGGTGGTGACACCGAAGCGACCCGAGGCCACTTGCTTGATCTTCGAGCGCAGGCTGTCACCGGCTTGCATCTCGTAGTCGACTTCAACGACCTTGGCGCCGATCACGTCAGACACCTTGGTGCCCTTGACGATCTTGATGCCCTTGAGTTCGTTGCGATAGCGGTTCTCGTCTTCACCGCCTTCACCGGTGTTCGACTTGCCGCCGATGCGGTTCATGGCCAGGGCCAGGGTCGAGTGGGCTTCGGTCGAGATCGAGCCCAGTGACATCGCGCCGGTGGCGAAACGCTTGACGATTTCAGCAGCCGATTCAACCTCATCCAAAGGAATGGCCTTGGTGGGGTCGATCTTGAACTCGAACAGACCGCGCAGCGTCAGGTGACGGCGCGACTGGTCGTTGATCAGCTGGGCGTATTCCTTGTACGTGTCGTACTTGCCCGAGCGGGTCGAGTGCTGCAGCTTGGCGATGGCGTCAGGCGTCCACATGTGCTCTTCACCGCGGGTGCGCCAGGCGTATTCGCCACCGGCGTCCAGCATGGTGGCCAGCACAGGGTCGTCACCAAAGGCCGCCACGTGGTTGCGGATGCCTTCTTCGGCCACTTCGAACACGCCGATGCCGCCGACTTGCGTGGGGGTGCCACGGAAGTACTTGTCGATCAGCTCTTTGTTCAGGCCGATGGCTTCGAACAGCTGCGCGCCGCAGTAGGACATGTAGGTCGACACGCCCATCTTGGACATGATCTTGCTCAGGCCCTTGCCGATGGCCTTGACGTAGTTGTAGATGGCCTTGTCGGCCGACAACTCGCCAGGCAGGTCCTTGGCCAGGGTGGCCAGGGTTTCCATCGCCAAGTAGGGGTGCACGGCTTCTGCGCCGTAACCGGCCAGCACGGCGAAGTGGTGCACTTCACGGGCGGTGCCGGTTTCAACCACCAAGCCAGCCGAGGTGCGCAAGCCCTTGCGGACCAGGTGGTGGTGGATGGCCGACAGCGCCAGCAAGGCGGGGATCGCGATGTTGGCGCGGTCCATCTTGCGGTCGGTGATGATCAGGATGTTGTGACCCGACTGGATGGCCTCAACGGCCTCGGCGCACAGCGATGCCAAGCGGGCTTCCACGCCCTCACAGCCCCAATCAGCGGGGTAGGTGATGTCGACTTCGTAGGGTTTGAACTTGCCGCCGGTGTGCTTTTCGATGTTGCGCAGGCGGGCCATGTCGTTGAAGTCCAGCACGGGCTGGGACACTTCAAGGCGCATGGGCGGGTTCACCGCGTTGCTGTCGAGCAGGTTGGGCTTGGGGCCGATGAACGACACCAAGGACATCACCACGTTTTCACGGATGGGGTCAATGGGGGGGTTCGTGACCTGGGCGAACAACTGCTTGAAGTAGTTGTACAGCGGCTTGTTCTTGCTGGACAGCACGGCCAAGGGCGAGTCGTTGCCCATGGAGCCAGTGGCTTCCTCGCCGTTGCTGGCCATCGGGGCCATCAAGAACTTGACGTCTTCTTGCGTGAAGCCAAACGCCTGTTGGCGGTCGAGGATGGACTCAGCGAACTCACCCACCGAGCCGGTGGCATCGATGCTGTCGAGCTTGATGCGAACGTTCTCGATCCACTGACGGTAAGGCTTGCTGGAGGCGTACTGCGACTTGAGCTCTTCGTCGTCGATGATGCGACCTTGCTCGAAGTCGATCAGGAACATCTTGCCGGGCTGCAGGCGCCACTTCTTGACGATCTTGTTCTCAGGAATCGGCAACACGCCCGATTCAGAGGCCAACACGACCAGGTCGTCGTCGGTGATCAGGAAGCGTGCGGGGCGCAGGCCGTTGCGGTCGAGCGTGGCGCCGATTTGGCGACCGTCGGTGAAGACCATGGCGGCAGGGCCGTCCCACGGCTCCATCATGGCG
>JAVLFO010000133.1:0-2702 GCA_046052805.1 Aquabacterium sp.
ACGCAGGAGCGGCGCAAGGGCTTGCGTCACGCCGAGTCACTCTACCGGGAAGGTCAGATCGACTTGCTGCAACTGCTTGACGCGCAGCGCGGGGTGCTCGCTGCAGAGCTGTCTGCCATCGATGGCCAGACGCAGCTGGCCTTGAACACCGTTCAGCTGGCCTCGGCGCTGGGCGGTGGATGGCAGGACACCGCCACCACAACCGCCGCCAGCGCCCGGACGTCCAACAGCCTCACACCTGAGACCACACCATGATCGACCCACGCCACCTTCGCCAGCCTGGGCTGGCACGCACCCTCACCTCGCTGAGCCTGCACCTCGGCCTGCTGGCCGCGTTGAGCGCCTGTGCGCCCCATGAAGCCAAAGCGCCGCCCCTGCCCACTGTCTATGTCACGTCGGTTCGCAACGACCTGGGTGAGGACGTCCGCATCCTGAGCGGCTCCGTGCAGCCGCGCATCGAGACCCACGTCGCTTTCCGAACAGGCGGCAAGATCACGGCACGATTGGTTGACATCGGCCAGCAGGTGCGCGCTGGTCAGCCTTTGGCCCGCCTGGACGCTGGCGACTACCAGCTGGCGGTTGGTGCAGCAGCCGAACAACTGCGCGCCGCCCAGGTCGATGCCACGCAAGCGGCCAGCGATGCGGCGCGCTTCAAACGCCTGCTGGCCGATGGCTCCGTGGGCGCCGCCGATCAAGAGCGCCAACAGGCCCGCGCTGACGCTGCGGCGGCACGTCTGGTTCAGGCGGAGCGCCAACTGGATCTGCAGCGTAACCGAGCAGGCTACGCGGTGCTGACAGCGCCCTTTGATGGCGTGGTCACCGGGCTGCAAATCGAGGTGGGGCAAATGGTGGCGGAGGGCCAGCCCGCGCTCTCGCTGGCCAAACCTTCAGAGCTGGAAGTCGTGGTCGACCTGCCAGAGACCCTCGCGCCAACCGTCAGAGACCAGCTCAGCCAAGCGCGCATTGCGGGCCTGCCTGGCTTGGTCAAGCTGCGCCTGCGCGAGTTGGCGGCCACAGCCTCGGCAACAGCCCGTACCTTCCGGGCGCGCTACGCCATCGAATCGCCGCCGGCCGGCCTGCGCATGGGTGTCACGGCCGATGTGCAATTGGCGCGCAAGGGTGCCACCGCCTCGGCTGAGTTGCCCGTTGGCGCCTTGTTGAGCACGCAAAAGTCGCCCACGGTGTGGGTGGTCAACGGAAAGACTGGCGGCCTGACGCGTCAAGGCGTGGTGTTGCTGTCGCATCCCACCGATCGGGTGCGGGTCACCGGCCTGAGCGACGGCCTGCTGGTGGTATCGGCGGGCGCGCAGAAGCTGGATGCGGGCATGAAGGTGCAAACCGCTACGCGCCCGGGGAGCCTGTGATGAAGTCGTTCAATCTCTCCGAATGGGCCGTCACGCACCGCGCGATGGTGCTGTTCCTGCTCATTGGCAGCCTGCTGACCGGCATCTTCGCGTTCACCCGCTTGGGTCGCCTGGAAGACCCGCAGTTCATGGTGCCGATGATGACCGCCGTGGTGGCCTGGCCTGGCGCCTCGGCGCAGCAGGTGCAGGACCAGGTGCTCAACCGCATGGAGCGCGAGATGCAGAAGCTGGAGGGCGTGGACTTCGTCCGCAGCTTCTCGCGCCAGGGCTTTGGCGGTGTCACCCTCCAGATGAAAGGTGGCACCCCCAAG
Organism: Aquabacterium sp.; assembly: GCA_046052805.1. Taxonomy (GTDB): domain Bacteria; phylum Pseudomonadota; class Gammaproteobacteria; order Burkholderiales; family Burkholderiaceae_C; genus Aquabacterium. The sequence goes on from JAVLFO010000133.1 coordinate 1,676, forward strand.
GCCGAGCTGGAGCGTGCGTGGTACCAGGCCCGCAAGAAGATTGGCGATGTGCGTCACCAGTTCCCAGAGGGCGTCCTCGGCCCTGTCTTCAACGACGAATACAGCGACGTCTACAGCGTGATGTACGCCATCAGCGCAGCCGATCTCAGCTGGCCTGAGCTGCAGATCCTGACCGAGGACATCAAACGCCAAGTGCAAGCCTCACCCGGCGTGACCAAGGTGGACGTGTACGGGCGCCAGGCCGAGAAGATCCACGTGGAGTTCTCCAGCCAGCGCCTGGCCGCACTGGGCATCAGTGCCCAAACCTTGATTGAGGCCCTGGCGCGCCAGAACCTGCTCGGCCCGTCGGGTGCAGCCGAAGGCCGTGGCGACCAGGTGTTCGTGCGGGTCGGTGGCCCCTTGCGCGATGCGCGCGACGTGGCCAACGTGTCGATCACGGCGGGTGGCAAGCTACTGCGGCTGGGCGACGTGGCCAAAGTCAGCACAGGTCTGGAAGACCCACCCACCTACACCGTGCGCCACGATGGCAAGCCGGTGCTGATGGTGGCCGTCACCTTTGACCAACACGGCAACATCTTGAAGCTGGGCGAGGAGCTGGAATCCCACATGGCGGCCATCAAAGCCGGCCTGCCTTTGGGCGTGGTGGTGGAGAAGGTGGCAGACCAGCCCAAGCTGGTTGAAGAGTCGGTCTGGGAGTTCGAGCGCTCCTTCCTGGAGGCCTTGGGCATCGTGTTGGCAGTGTGCTTCCTGTTCCTGGGTTGGCGCACGGGCATCGTGGTGGCCGCGTCGGTGCCCCTCGTGCTGGCCATCGTGGCCATCGTGATGTTGGCGGCCGGATGGAACCTGGACCGCATCTCGCTGGGCGCCTTGATCATTGCCCTGGGCTTGCTGGTGGACGACGCCATCATTGCCGTCGAGATGATGGTGCGCAAGCTGGAGGAAGGCTGGGACAAGGCTGCCGCCGCCACGTACGCCTACGACGTGACCCCTGTCTCTTATACACATCTGACGCTGCCGACGATCGCAT
>JAVLFO010000134.1:0-1707 GCA_046052805.1 Aquabacterium sp.
AAGCCGCCTGGGCTTGCGCAGCAGGCGGCTTTTTGGTTGCGTGGCGGCATCAAACGCAGCTTTTGGCTCGCCTTCGGCTCGCCGGAAACTGGCTTGGCCTGCCACACAGGCCACCATGGCGCACTGCGCCACGGCTGATCGCAGATCAGGCCAGTTTCTCTTTGATGCGTGCCGACTTGCCCGAACGCTGACGCAGGTAGTACAGCTTGGCGCGACGGACGTCACCGCGACGCTTGACTTCGATCGAAGCGATCAAGGGGCTGTACAGCTGGAACGTACGCTCAACGCCTTCGCCGCTGGAGATCTTGCGGACGATGAAGCTGGAGTTCAGACCGCGGTTGCGCTTGGCAATCACGACACCTTCGTAGGCCTGGACGCGCTTGCGGGCGCCTTCAACCACGTTCACGCTCACGATGACCGTGTCGCCAGGGGCGAACGAAGGGATGACTTTGTTCAGACGAGCAATTTCTTCTTGCTCGAGCTGTTGAATGATGTTGGACATCAAAGGCTCCTAGATGATCTTGCCCGCGCCAGCGTTCGGTCGGAATGACCGAAGTGAAAAGGATCGGCCGGGTAGAGGATCGGAAAACCGCAGATTATAGCGCGAGTTGCGCCAAAAAGTGTTCGTCTTGTTTGCTCAACTCACCTCGAGCGCGCGCGGCTGCGATCAGCTCGGGGCGGCGGGTGGCCGTCAGGCGCAATTGCTGCTCACGGCGCCAGCGCGCGATGTGCGCATGGTGCCCGGACAGCAGCACCGGCGGTACAGCGGCTTCGCGCGCACCCTGATCACCCTCACCCGGCAAGGTCAGCACTTCGGGGCGGCTGTAGTGCGGGCAGTCCAGCAAACCATCTGAAAAGCTGTCTTGCTCGTGCGAAGCCGCGTCGTGCAACACACCCGGCTGCAAACGGGCCACCGCATCGATCAAGGTCAAAGCAGGCAACTCGCCACCCGACAACACGTAATCGCCCAGGCTGATTTCTTCGTCCACATGGGCATCGATGAAGCGCTGGTCAACGCCCTCGTAGCGACCGCACAGCAGCACCGCCCCAGGGCCTTGCGCCAGCCCTTGAACGCGCTGCTGGGTCAAGGGCTTGCCAGCCGGACTGAAGAGCACCACGGGCAAACGCGGCGAAGCGCTCGCGGCTTGGTCGGCGCGAATCGCGGCCAGGCAACGCACCAAAGGCTCGACCAGCATCACCATGCCCGGGCCGCCACCAAACGAGCGGTCGTCCACGCGGCGGTAATTGCCATCGGCAAAGTCACGCAGTTGCCACAGGCGGGTGTCGACCGTGCGCGTGTCGTAAGCACGGCGGGTCACGCCCACGCTTTGGAACGGCGCGAACAACTCAGGGAACAGGGTGATGACGTCGAAGCGAACGGCCATGCGGCCCTCCTGGTGGATTCAAGCCCACCGGACAGTGGACTTCAGTAGTCCAGGCCCCAGTCGGCCACGATGCGTCGATCGGCCAAGCTGACGCTGACGATGTAGGCGTCGACAAAGGGGATCAAGCGCTCCACAGGCTCGGCCTTGTCTGCATCGGCACTGACCGCCGGGGCGTCGAGCGCACAGCGCAGCACCGCATGCGGGCCGGTTTCCATCAGGTCGACCACGCGGCCCAGAGGCTCGTTGTTCGGGGTGAACACGTCCAGACCGATTATAGCGCGAGTTGCGCCAAAAAGTGTTCGTCTTGTTTGCTCAACTCACC
>JAVLFO010000135.1:0-1516 GCA_046052805.1 Aquabacterium sp.
ATCAACAAACACAACAGAATCAAGATCGACAAGGTGCAGAGGCTTTATTTCATCACGGCTTTAAAGAGTTTTTGCGCCTTCGACAAAAAGGACTCAATACCGAATCGGTGATGCAAGGAGTGACTCGCTCACTGCGTATTACCTTAATGCAAGAGCAAACACGTTTAGAAGGCAAACTACCCGCACTAGCCAGCATTGCGTCCACTGCGCCTTATGTTGGTTTATTTGGTACAGTTTGGGGCATTATGACGTCGTTTATTGGCTTAGCAAAAGTACAACACGCCACACTCGCTACAGTTGCACCCGGTATTGCCGAAGCACTCATCGCCACTGCCATTGGTTTATTTGCTGCGATTCCTGCGGTATTAGCCTATAACCATTTTATGGCCAATAGCGATACTCTCAACAATCGTTATACCATGTTTGCCGACGAACTCAGTGGCATTCTTCACCGTGAAAGTCATAGCTAATGGAAAATAGTCCTTTTGAGCGCAAGCGTCGCCACTTATTAGCCGAAATGAATGTCGTACCCTACATTGATGTGATGTTGGTACTCTTGGTCATTTTTATGGTGACTGCACCCATGCTCACGCAAGGGGTTAAAGTTGAACTGCCAGAAATAGCCAGCGATTCGATTAATGTCGATAATGCCGAACCCATCATTGTTAGCATTAAAGCCAATGGCAGTTATTGGTTAAAACAAGGCGATAAACCCGACCAAGAAATGGCCTTAGCTGGCTTAACACAACGCTTACAGCAAGTACAGCAAAGCCAACCCAAGATACAAGTATTACTCAATGGCGATAAAAATGTACCTTATGGTGATGTGGTCAAACTTATGGCCTCACTGCAACAAGCGAATATTTTACGCGTTGGCCTCTTAACAGAAACACCATCTTTACCTGATGAATAGTCTCTAGCACGCCATGAGTCATAAATTAGCTTGGTTTCGTTATTTAAAAAATCCCTTTGTGCTCTCGTTAAGTATGCACTTGGGGATACTATTGCTCTTAATTATTTTTTCGCAACATTTTGTGCCTGAACTTCCTGCTGAACCTGCCAGCTTGCAAGCAACATTAGTCTCTAAGTCCACACTATCCTCTTCACAGCCAAGCGCAACACCTACGGCTACTATTACCGATAATCCAGCAACTGAAGAGCTACCAGCACCTACAAAAAAAACAGAAAAAGAAATTAAAAACAATAAAGTAGCCGATAAAGTAAAAGTAGAACCCACAAAAGTCATTGAAGATAAAAAACCTAAAGAAAGCAAAGTATTAGCAAAAGAAGCTACGGTAAAACCTAAAGAAGTGGTGAAAAAACCTGAACCTGAGAAAAAGGTGGAAAAAATAGCCCTACCCAAAGAAAGCAAACATGAAATAAATCCACCTAAAAAAGTGGAAACAGAGAATAAATCCAACTTAAAAGAAACTAAGGCTAAAGAAAAAGCCGATAAATTAGCTCAAGCCAAAGCCGACAAAGATGCTAAAGAAAAAGCCGATAAATTAGCTCAAGC
>JAVLFO010000136.1:0-5627 GCA_046052805.1 Aquabacterium sp.
CAGGCGTCTCAACTTCCACGGCCATCATCGGCTCATGGAGGACGGGGCTGGCGCGGCGGCAGGCTTCCTTGAAACCCATCGATGCGGCCCTCTTGAACGCGTTTTCGTTCGAGTCCACATCATGGTACGAACCGAAGGTCAGCGTGACCTTGACGTCCACGACCGGGAAGCCAGCCAGCACGCCGTTCGGCAGGGTGTCGATGACGCCCTTTTCGACCGCAGGAATGTATTCGCGAGGAACCACGCCACCCTTGATGGCGTCGACGAACTCGAAGCCCTTGCCAGCTTCCTGCGGCTCAACCGTCAGCACGACGTGGCCATACTGACCCTTACCGCCCGACTGACGCACGAACTTGCCTTCCACGTCGGTGGCCGACTTGCGGATGGTTTCGCGGTAGGCCACTTGCGGCTTGCCGACGTTGGCTTCCACGCCGAACTCGCGCTTCATGCGGTCGACGATGATTTCCAGGTGCAGCTCGCCCATGCCGGAGATGATGGTCTGGCCCGATTCTTCATCGGTACGCAGACGGAAGGACGGGTCTTCCTTGGCCAGACGGCCCAGGGCGATACCCATCTTTTCCTGGTCAGCCTTGGTCTTGGGCTCGACAGCCTGCGAGATCACAGGCTCCGGGAAGACCATCTTTTCCAGCGTGATGATGCTTTCAGGGTCGCACAGGGTTTCGCCCGTGGTGACGTCCTTCAGGCCCACGCAGGCGGCGATGTCGCCGGCCAGAATTTCCGAGATTTCTTCACGCTGGTTGGCGTGCATCTGCAGGATCCGGCCGATGCGCTCTTTCTTGCCACGGATCGGGTTGTAGACGCTGGCGCCCGACTGCAGCACGCCCGAGTACACACGCACGAAGGTCAACTGACCAACGTAGGGGTCGGTCATCAGCTTGAAAGCCAATGCAGCGAACTTCTCGGTGTCATCGGCCTTGCGCACGACGGGCTGGTCGTCTTCGTCGGTGCCCGGCACCGGCGGCACGTCGATGGGCGAGGGCATGAAGTCGATCACGCCGTCGAGCATGCGTTGCACGCCCTTGTTCTTGAAGGCGGTGCCACAGAACATCGGCTGGATTTCAGCGGCGATGGTGCGCTTGCGAATCGCGCTGATGACTTCTTCTTCGGTCAGGTCGCCCGACTCGAGGTACTTGTTCATCAGCTCTTCGCTGGACTCAGCGGCCGCCTCAATGAGGTTCTCGCGCCACTTGACGGCATCAGCCTGCAGATCAGCAGGAATGTCTTCGTAGGCGAACTTCATGCCCTGCGAGGCCTCGTCCCAAATGATCGCCTTCATCTTGATGAGGTCGATCACGCCGGTGAAGTTTTCTTCAGCGCCGATGGGGATGACGACGGGCACGGGGTTGGCCTTCAGGCGAAGCTTCATCTGGTCATAGACCTTGAAGAAGTTCGCGCCGGTGCGGTCCATCTTGTTGACGAACGCGAGGCGGGGAACCTTGTACTTGTTGGCCTGACGCCAGACGGTTTCCGACTGGGGCTGCACGCCACCCACGGCGCAATACACCATGCAAGCGCCGTCCAGGACGCGCATGGAGCGCTCGACTTCAATGGTGAAGTCCACGTGCCCAGGGGTGTCAATGATGTTGATGCGGTGCTCGGGGCGGGCAAGATCCATGCCCTTCCAGAAGCAGGTCGTGGCAGCCGACGTGATCGTGATGCCGCGCTCTTGCTCTTGCTCCATCCAGTCCATGGTGGCAGCGCCTTCGTGCACTTCACCGATTTTGTGGTTGACGCCTGTGTAGAACAGGATGCGTTCGGTCGTCGTGGTCTTGCCAGCGTCGATGTGAGCCGAGATACCAATGTTGCGGTAGCGCTCAATCGGGGTCTTGCGGGACATGGTGTCACTCCAGATTTGACAAAGCGCCGGCCGTGTGTGGTACCCACATGATCACGGACCGGACGCTCATGGCAGCCATGCTGCCGGGGTGGATTAGAAGCGGAAGTGCGAGAAGGCCTTGTTGGCTTCTGCCATGCGGTGAACTTCATCACGCTTCTTCATCGCGCCGCCACGGCCTTCAGAGGCTTCGGGCAGTTCGTTGGCCAGACGTTGGGCCATCGACTTTTCCGAGCGCTTGCGCGACGATTCTTTCAACCAACGCATCGCCAGAGCGATACGACGGGAAGGGCGAACTTCAACGGGAACCTGGTAGTTCGCACCACCCACGCGGCGGGATTTGACTTCCACCACGGGCTTGATGTTGTTCAACGCGATGTTGAAGATTTCCAGCGGATCCTTGCCAGCCTTCTTTTCGACTTGTTCGAGGGCACCGTAAATGATGCGCTCGGCCACAGCCTTCTTGCCGGATTCCATGATCACGTTCATGAACTTGGACAGGTCGACCGAACCAAACTTTGGATCGGGGAGGATGTCACGCTTGGGTACTTCACGACGACGAGGCATTTCGTTTCCTTTCAATGCTTCAGTTGATGCGCGCTTTCGCTTACATCTGGAGTGCCATCAAAAATGAGGCTGAAGACTCCACTTACTCGGCAGACTCCGGACAACCCGGGCTACCGCCACCTCGGCCTTCTCAGCAGCAGCATCGAACCTTTCGGTGACGCGGCGATGAAGAGAGCCGACTTGTATTTCCAAAAAGCTGTTAGGCCTTTTTCGGACGCTTGGCGCCGTACTTCGAGCGCGATTGCTTACGGTCCTTGACGCCTTGCAGGTCAAGAGAGCCACGCACGATGTGGTAACGCACACCTGGCAAGTCCTTGACACGACCGCCGCGAACCAGCACGACGCTGTGTTCTTGCAGGTTGTGGCCTTCACCGCCGATGTAGGAGATGACCTCAAAACCGTTGGTCAGGCGCACCTTGGCGACCTTACGCAGAGCGGAGTTAGGCTTCTTAGGCGTGGTGGTGTACACGCGGGTGCACACGCCACGGCGCTGCGGGCAGTTTTGCATCGCAGGCGACTTGGACTTCGTGACCTCGACCTGACGGCCATGGCGCACGAGCTGATTGATCGTTGGCATTTCTTTGGTTCCCGTTGAAAAAACACTTGCAAATCAAAGGCTTGGCTCAGGTTTGAACGAACCTGAACGGCGCTTGAAACAAGCACAAAACGGCCATCGCACGCTGCAAATGCAAAGCCAACGTTGGGTTGACCCGGCACTGACAATGGCATGCGACAGCCGAAAAGCCTTCCATTGTATGTGCGCAGGGGATTTTGCGCAAGGCGCCGGGGGCCAAAGCCTGCGTCGCGGCAGCTCGCAAGGGCAGCGTCGCCCCATTCTGGGGGTTCTCCCGCTCACCTAGACAGGTTAGAGTCACAAAGGGCGTTGTCCTGATTGGCTTGGCGCCCCTCACAAACAGGAGAGAGCATGTCACCCAAAATTCGCTTGCTGAGCGCCCTCGCGGCGTTGGCGCTGCCCGTGTTGGCCAACGCCACCACGTCGAACAGCACATTCAATTTTTACGGCAATGGCCCCGTGCTGGACACCGTGAGCATCTCGCCTCTGTACAACTCGCCAGCGGTGAGCTTGACCGTGACGAGCCTGCCCCCCAAGGGCGCCGCAGGCAAGGTGGCCATCCGCAACGACGGCCTGGGCGTGGACTCCGGCGGCTTCCTGTCTTCTGGCGACATCACGGACGGCGAATCATTGGTGCTGACCTTCAGCAAGGCCGTGTCGCTGTCGGGTTTGCAATTCTCGGGCTGGGAAAACAGCTTGTTGGGCTTGGGTGGTGATCACGCCACGCTGTCGTGGGCACAAGGCAGCATCGCCTTGAACAACAGCACATCCAGCGATTTGTTCATCGACACATTCGCGCTGAGCAACGTGGTCTCGAACACCTTCACGATCAAGGCCACCGGCGGTTTGTTGACCTCGTTCCGCTTGGCCGGCATCAACGCAACCCCCGCGGTGCCTGAACCTGGCAGCATGGCGTTGATGGGACTGGGTCTGGCTGGCTTGGGCTGGCTGCGCCGCCGCAACGCTGCCTGATTCATTGCAAGCGTCTGCCAAACAAAAGGCCCCGTCAGGGGCCTTTTGTTTGGGGCCTTCGCACACGCAAGGGACTTGCATGTGCGGCGCCGAGGGCGCTTACGCGTAGCTGCGATCCTCGAAAGGTTCGGGCGCAGCGACTGGCTTGTCAGCGTACGAAACACCGGCCACGCGCTGGGTGAGCTGTGGAAAAACGACCTTCCAGGCCACCACCAAAGCGCCCAGGATGGCTGCCGCGAACAAAGCCATGAAGCCTGCGTAACCCAAGATCGGCGTCAAGGGCTTGGCAACGCCCAGAAACAGGGCGAAGCCCCAGCATGCGGCGCTGATGGCGCCCGCCTTGGTGGCCAAACTCGCCACGCGCGAAGCGTCTTTGCGGCGGGGGTAAGTTTTGGACAGCAATGGCAAAACGCGTGCGTGAAGCAATGCACCGTTGAGGGTGAGCAGCGCGACAACCGACAGTTTGGCCAGGATCTTGGGCTTGGCCATCAAGACAGCCAGATCGAAGTGCGTGTCGACCCAGATGATGCCGCCGCCCGTGAGATAGAGCGCCAACAAAGCCCAGGCCACGACCCGAGACGATTGATGCAGCATCTTGACGTTGATGCTGCGCTGCCCAAGCAGGGCGTAATCGCCGAAGGCAACTGCGGCCGCTGCCGCCACCAAGGCGAGCAGATGCCCAAACACCAAAAACATGCGCGCGACTTCCATAGATCCCCCTACTGCCACTGTGTGATTGCGATGATCATTTACTTTAGCGGTGGAAATGAACGCAAAGAATGGGCCAATAGGGTGTAATTTGAATCGAATTGGTAGATGTGTAACAAGCGGCTTGCGATGGGGAAACGGTCATTTCACAGGGCGTAGCCGGGCACATCCCATGAAAAAGGGGCGCCATGCGCCCCCTGTGGATCTGTAAGCAGCGCTTCAGGCGCGCTTCAGCTTGTGCTCGGGTTCATCCCAGGCGACGGGCCAGGCTGACAGCGCAGCGCAAACCGGCGCTGGTGGCCACGGCGACCACGGCGACGCCAGCAGCCACGCTCAGCCACTGAGGCGCATCCAAGGCGACCAGGTGGTCGTTGACGACACCGACCGCCAGCGTCAGCCCGGTGACGAAACCCGCCATCACGCCGATTTTTTCGAGGTCCAGGTGCTTGGCAGAGGGATCAAAGTTCAAAGAGGTTTGGGCCATGTCCAACTCCTTCGTTGCAATGTCTGCAATGTAAGGGAAAACCAGCAACCGCGGGTAAAAACCCCAATACCGAGTCTCACTTTGTGGAATAACTCACGCCACCGGCGTCGTGCTCGAGGGGCGCCAACAACATGGCCAGGTCTGCTTCGCTGAATTTGGGGGCCAAAGCGGCGTCTTCGCCCAAGACGCCGTTGGCCAGGGCCGACTTGCGGGCCTGCAGGGCGAGCACGCGCTCTTCGATGCTGCCTTGGGCCACGAGCTGGTAGACGGTGACGCGCTGCGCTTGCCCGATGCGGTGGGCACGCGCGGTGGCCTGGTCTTGCACGGCTGGGTTCCACCACGGGTCGACGTGAACGATGGTGTCAGCGGCGGTGAGGTTCAGGCCCACACCGCCGGCTTTGAGGCTCACCAGCATCACCGGCTCGGCCAACGCCTGGAAGCGTTTGACAACGTCGGCGCGCTGGGAC
>JAVLFO010000137.1:0-5471 GCA_046052805.1 Aquabacterium sp.
TCGACTAGTCGTCGGCAGCGTCAGATGTGTATAAGAGACAGGACTTGGGCAGTGTGAAGGGGCGACGGTCAACCGCCCTTGGCATCTGGCTTTGCGGCGCTTGCAGGCGCACAAGCCGAACCATCGGGCAGGTCTTTGAGCGTCTCGGCATTGGCCAGCATGCGGCGCAACAGCACCATCAAGGTCTGCCACTCGTCTTGCGTGAAGCCGCTCAACAGCGTGTTGGTGACGTCGCACAGCACGCTGGGCACGGGCGCCGTGGCGGCCTCACCTTCCGGCGTCAGGGCCAGGTGCACCACGCGGCGGTCTTCGGTCGAGCGCTCGCGCGTGCACAGCCCTTTGGCCTCTAAGCGATCGAGCGTGCGCGTCAAGGCGCCGGCGTCCAATTGCAAGTCGCGCGACAGCTCGGCCAGGGTGTTGGCGCGCCCTTGGTTGATCAGGAACAACGGCGTCCATTGGGCATGCGTGAGCCCGTGAGACTCCAGCCGCTTGTCGACGTGCGTCACCATCATGTTGACGATGCGGCGCATGAGATAGCCCACGCTGTTTTCGCGCACGAAGGTGCCCTGTTTGTAAAACGAGGCGCGCACCGGCTCTCGGGGATTTGATGGCTTCGACATGGCCAAGAATTTAGTTGCCTATGCAAATATTGTCAAGGCATGATAATGAGACAACTTCACGACGCAGAGCACCATGTCCACCGCTTCCAGCAGCACACCAGCACCGGGCAAATCGGTCAAGTCCATCAATGGCCTGGGCCCCTTCTTGCGCCCCTACCGTCGCCACATCGCCATGGCGCTGGTCTTTTTGATCCTGGCCGCGGTGACCACGCTGGTGTTGCCCCTGGCCTTGCGCACCTTGATCGACGAAGGCATGGTCTCCGCAGACCCGGGGCAGCGCGTGATGGCCATGCGCGACCACTTCTTGGCGCTCTTTGGCGTCGGGGTGGCCATGGGGGTGTTCTCAGCATCTCGTTACTACACCGTGACCTGGCTGGGCGAGCGCATCACCGCCGACATCAAGGCGGCCGTGTATGCGCACGTGATCAAACAAAGCCCGGCGTTTTTCGAGACCACACAAAGTGGTGAGGTGCTCTCGCGCCTGACGGCCGACACCACCTTGATCCAGACCGTCGTGGGCACCAGCGTGTCCATGGGTCTGCGCAACATCATCATGGCCATCGGGGCTTTGGTGATGCTGGTGATCAGCAACCCCTATGTGATGGCGCAGGTGCTCGGCGGCCTGGTGCTGGTGGTGCTGCCGTCGGTCTTGTACGGGCGCCGCGTGCGCAAGCTCTCGCGCGCCAGCCAAGACCGCGTGGCCGATGCCAGCGCCATCGCCTCTGAGGTGCTCAATGCCGTGCCCGTGGTGCAAAGCTACGCGGCCGAGCAACGCGAAGCCGATCGCTTCCACACCGCCACCGAAGGCGCCTTCAAAACCGGCGAGCGCCGCATCCGGGCGCGCGCCGTGCTGGTCGCTTTCATCATCATTGCCACCATGGGCGCCCTGCTTTGGGGCCTGTACCAAGGCACACAGGCCGTCATCGATGGCCGCATCTCGGCAGGCCACATGGGCCAGACCGTGGTGTACGCCATCTTGCTGCTCAGCTCGTTTGCCGCCTTGTCTGAAGTCTATGGCGACATCTTGCGCGCCGCCGGCGCCACCGAACGCCTGATGGAGCTGTTGTCGGCCCGCTCACCCATCCAAGAGCCTGCGCAAGCCGTTCGCTTGCCGGCACCTCAGGGCGGGTCTAGCCTGAGCCTGCGCCAGGTGGTGTTTCACTACCCATCGCGCCCCAAGCAAACGGCTTTGAGTCAATTTGACTTGACCGTGGCCCCGGGCGAAACCATCGCCATCGTGGGCCCCAGCGGGGCGGGCAAGAGCACCATCTTCCAGTTGCTGCTGCGTTTTTACGATCCGCAATCGGGCCACATCGCACTCGATGGCACCGACATTGCCCAACTCAGCCTGGGCGAATTGCGCCAGCGCATCGGCATCGTCCCGCAAGACAGCACGATCTTCTCGACCAGCGCGCTGGAAAACATCCGCTACGGCCGCCCCAGTGCCACCGATGCCGAAGTCAAAGCCGCCGCTGCAGCCGCCCACGCGCACGACTTCATCAGCGCGCTGCCCGAAGGCTATGACACCTTCCTGGGCGAGCGAGGCGTGCGCCTGTCTGGCGGTCAGCGCCAGCGCATCAGCATCGCTCGCGCCATCTTGAAAAACGCGCCCTTGCTGTTGTTGGACGAGGCCACCTCGGCCCTCGACACCGAGAGCGAGCGCGCCGTCCAGGCCGCTCTGGAGGCCGCCATGAAAAACCGCACCACCCTCGTCATCGCCCACCGCTTGAGCACGGTGGTCAACGCCGACCGCATCGTGGTGCTGGAAGATGGCCACATCGTTGACGTGGGCACCCACACCGAATTGATGGCCCGCAATGGCCTGTACGCCAAACTCGCCGCCATGCAGTTTGACAACGCAGCTGCGGCTTGAGGGCCAGCTCGCACAAGGGTCCGGTCAACGCCGGGCACCCTCCGACCGTTGAGGTCTGACCTGGGCACCTGCCCACATCCCGGAATCAAACACACCATGTCTGCTACTTTCACCCGCATCACCCTCGTCACCGCCCTGAGCGCGACCTTGTTCACCACTGGCTGCGCCAACATGGACGAAACCCAGCGCGGCACCGCTCAAGGCGCCGGCATTGGCGCTGTGGCAGGTGCCGTCATCGGCCAGATCGCCGGCCGCAACGCCGCTGCGGGCGCCGTGATCGGTGGCGTGGCTGGCGCCATCGCTGGCAACGTCTGGTCCAAGAAAATGGAAGCCCAGCGCCAAGCCATGGAACAAGCCACCCAAGGCACTGGCGTCGATGTGGTCCGCACGCCCGACAACCAGCTCAAGCTCAACATCCCCAACGACATCTCGTTCGCCACCGGCAGCGCCGCGCTCAAGCCTGAGCTGCGCACCGTGCTGGCCCAATTCGCCAAGGGTTTGACCGACAACCCCGGCTCGCTGGTGCGCGTCATTGGCCACACCGACAACGTCGGCTCCGACACCACGAACAACCGCCTGTCGGTTGAACGTGCCGACACCGTGCGCGACTTCCTGGAAGACCGTGGCGTGAGCAAGTCGCGCATCGACGTGGCAGGCCGTGGCGAACGTGAACCCATCGCCAGCAACGACACCGCCGATGGCCGCGCGCAAAACCGCCGCGTCGAGATCTTCTTGCGCGAGCCCGAACAAGCCGCTGCGCGCTGAGCGCACTGAACGCGCCTGGGCCCATGGCGGCCTGAGCGCCTCCATCTGAACAGCCGGGCGATAATCCCGGCTGTTTTGCATTCCAGCCTAAGGTGCCAGCCCGTGAGCCTCACAAACCGCCCCGTGCGCAGCCAGTTCGAAGATTTCATGCGCCACGTCCACACCACGGGCGTGCTCAAAACCGATCGCACGGGCACCGGCACGCGCAGCGTGTTTGGCCACCAAATGCGCTTTGACCTGTCGGAAGGCTTCCCGCTGGTCACCACCAAAAAGGTCCACCTCAAATCGATCATCGTCGAACTGCTGTGGTTCCTGCGGGGCGACGACAACGTCAAGTGGCTGCAAGAACGCGGCGTCACGATCTGGGACGAGTGGGCCCGAGAAGACGGCTCGCTGGGCCCGGTCTATGGCGTGCAATGGCGCAGCTGGCCCAAGCCCGACGGCGGCCATGTCGACCAGATCGCCGACGTGGTCAAGCAGCTCAAGCAAAGCCCCGACTCACGCCGCATCATCGTGAGCGCCTGGAACCCCGGACTGATCGACCAGATGGCCCTGCCGCCTTGCCATGCTTTCTTCCAGTTCTATGTGGCACCGGCCACTGAACCAGGCGGCAAAGGCAAACTCAGCTGCCAGCTCTACCAGCGCAGTGCAGACATCTTCCTGGGCGTGCCCTTCAACATCGCCAGCTATGCGCTGCTGACCCACATGCTGGCCCAGCAATGCGACCTCGACGTGGGCGACTTCATCTGGACCGGCGGCGACTGCCACATCTACAGCAACCACACCGAGCAGGTCGAGCTGCAACTCAGCCGCACGCCATTTGCTTATCCAACGCTCAACATCAAGCGCAAGCCTGATTCGATCTTTGACTACGCCTACGAAGACTTTGAAGTGCTGGAATATGAACACCATGCCGCCATCAAGGCACCCGTGGCCGTTTGATGGGCTGAGCATCACACCATGAGCCCACAGTCACCGAAAAAGCCCGCCGTGCTCAGCCTGATCGCGGCTGTCGCCCGCAACGGCGCCATCGGCAAAGGCAATGACTTGCTGTGGCAAGAGGCCGAGGATCAAAAGCACTTCCGCCGGACCACGCTGGGCTGCCCGGTCATCATGGGTCGCCGCACCTGGGACTCCCTGCCCGCGCGCTTTCGGCCGCTACCCGGGCGCCGCAACATCGTGGTCACCCGAAACACAGCCTGGAGCGAGCCTGGCGCCGAGGTGGCGCACAGCATCGAGGCCGCCCTGGCCGTGGTGGCCGATGTGCCCAAAGCCTTTGTCATTGGCGGCGGTGAGCTCTACGCGATGGCTTTGCCTTTGGCCGATGAGCTGGTGCTGACCGAGATCGACCTCGACTTCGCTGACGCCGACACTTTCTTTCCTGCTTGGTCGAGGGCCGAATTCCGCGAGCTCAGGCGCGAGGCACATGCCGCACACAGCCAAGGCTCACCCGGAGCTGCGCCGGCTTTCGCCTTTGTCACTTACCAACGTCAAACAGCCTGAGATATCGCCATGTCAGAAGACGGATTCCACGCCCACGGCCCGCACGACCACGCCGTCGAGCATGCCGCCGAACACGAACCCCAAGGCATGGCCGGCCAACTGGCGGTGATCACAGCCATCATCGCCACCGTGGGCGCCCTGTTCGCCTACATGGGCGGCGCCACGCAGGCAGGCGCAGGCTTGGCCAAGAACGACGCGGCCATCAAGAAGACGGAAGCGTCCAACCAGTGGAACTACTACCAGGCCAAAAGCGGCAAGCAAAGCTTGGCTGAACTGGCGAGCGAGTTGGCCCCCGAAAACCGCCGCGAGTTCTACAAAAAAGAGGCCGAGCGCTACAAGCTTGAAAAGGCAGACATCTTGGTCGCCGCCAAAAAGCTCGAAGAAGCGTCTGTGCACTTTGATGAACAAAGCGAAGCCCTGATGCACCAGCACCATCGTTGGGCCCAAGCCACCACCGTGCTTCAAGTGTCGATTGCGCTGGCTGCCATTGCCTTGCTGACCCGCCGTCGCTGGCTTGAGTTGGGCACGGTGGGACTGGCCTGCGTGGGCGGCGTGCTGGGCGCCCTGGCCTGGCTGCATATCTGACCGCACCGACCCACGCCGAAATGCCGCTGGGCGCTCAATTTCGCGACTCGGCGTCAACGCCGAGCAACGCGCAGAACATCTGGCGCTGCGCAGCCACCGACACCAAGGGGCCGCTGGCACTCACG
>JAVLFO010000138.1:0-2113 GCA_046052805.1 Aquabacterium sp.
CAACCTGTATGGCGTGGTTGATTTGTCGATGGCCTCGATGCAGCTCAGCGGCACCGAAGGCAGCACTGACAACAAGCGCCTTACCAAGGTCGACGGCAACAACATGATCACCAGCTACATCGGCCTCAAGGGCGTTGAGGACCTGGGCGACGGCCTCAAGGCGGGGTTTGTGTTGGAGGCTTTTTTGCGTCCTGACACGGGCGCTTCAGGTCGCAACGATGCGTCTGGCACGGCCAAGGCCGATCCATTCTGGTCACGCGCGGCCAACCTCTACCTGCAAGGTGGCTTTGGCAAGGTGACCCTGGGCCGTCAGATCGACCCGGTCTACGCCCAGATGGTTGCCTACAACCCCTTTGGTGGCGCTTTTGGTCTGTCGCCCGCCATCCGCTTGAGCTTCAACAACAAGTGGGGCAACGACAAGGGTGACTCGGGTTGGAGCAACGCGGTGTCGTACGCCACGCCCAACATGGGTGGCTTGACGCTGAGCACCGCCGCGCAGGCTGCGGAAGTGACCGATGGCAGCGAGGGCAGCAGCTACAGCCTGGCCGCCAATTACGTCAGTGGCCCCTTGGCCGTGGGTGGCGTGTGGCAAACGGTGCGCTCGGTTGAGGCGCCCAAGCTTGACCTCGCCAAGGGCCAGCGCCAAACGTTTGGCTTGGCCAACGTGAGCTACGACGCAGGCTTCGCCAAGTTCTTTGCCGAATACGGCAAGATGGGTAACCATGGCTTCACGGGCGGCACCCGCATCAACACGATGCTGTACCAACTGGGCGCGTCGGTGCCTGTGACGGCCACCGGCAAGGTCTTGGCTTCGTTCGGGCAGAGCAAAGAAAAGCCAGTCGAGGGCGGCACCACGCCCAAGACTTTGCACAACATCTTGACCTTGGCCTACGACCACTTCTTGTCCAAGCGCACTGACACCTACGTGGCGGTGATGATGGACAACGAAAAGCTCAACGGTTTCAAAAAGGGCTACTCTTACGTGGCGGGCATGCGCCACGCTTTCTGATTCGCTTCTCGGCGAGTCAAAGAAAAGGCCTGGGGGTGTTCGCACTCCCAGGCCTTTTTCTTTGCTGTTGCGCGCCCGTCAGGCGCTCAGCCATGTCAAGTGGCCTTAAGCGCGACTGAGCAAGGGCAGCAAGCCGCCCTTTTGATCCAGCTCGATCAGGTCGTCGCAGCCACCCACGTGGGTCTCGCCAATGAAGATTTGCGGCACGGTGCGGCGGCCGGTGATGGCCATCATGTGGTCGCGCTGGGCCGGGTCGAGGTCGATGCGGACCTCTTCGATCGTGGCCACGCCACGTTGCTTGAGCAGCATCTTGGCCCTTTGGCAGTAAGGGCAGACCAGCGTGGTGTACATCTTGACGGCTTGCATGCGGTGTCTCTGAAAAGGTGTGGGTGGACTCGCCGCAGCCAGTGCGGCACGACAACGTGATTGTCGCGCCGGGCACATGCCCGACGTGGGCGAGGGGGCTAGCGCACAGCCCTCACCGCGTGATCAAGCCTTGTCGATGGGCAAGTTGGCTTCGCGCCAGGCCTTGAGGCCACCGCCCAGCACCTGCACGTTCTCGTGGCCCAGCTCGCGCAGCTTGGCAGCGGCCTTGGCGGCACGCGCGCCTGTGGCGCACACCACCACCAGCGGGATCTTTTTGTTGTTGGGCAGGCCTTTGGCCGCACCGATCTCGCCCAAGGGCACGTTCTTGGCGCCGGCCACGTGGGCGGCGGCAAACTCAGCGGCCTCGCACACGTCAATGACCTGCGCCTTTTCGCGGTTGATCAGCTGCACGGCGGCGGCGGGGCTCAAGCCACCGCTGGCCACGCCTGCCTGGATTTGTTGCCACAGCAAGAGCGCGCCAGAGGCGCCAGCGGCCACCATCCAGTACCAGTTGTCAGCGACGTAGCTCGTGGAATTCATCAAATGCTTTCTGTGTGTGAGGTGCGCCGCAGCGCTGTGCCCGTGGTCAACCCTTGAACAAGGGGCGACAGGGCAGTGAGAGATTATAAAATCGCAGGCTGTCTGGCAAACGCTGCCAGCCCACTTTCACTTCGATTGGGATCGAACGTCATGTACAAGCTCGTGCTGATTCGCCACGGCGAATCGACCTGGAACCTG
>JAVLFO010000139.1:0-4443 GCA_046052805.1 Aquabacterium sp.
GGCCCATGCGATACACCGTGAGATTTTTGAACACGCTCAAATCCTGACAAAGGGTTTTGCAAACAAGAAACCCCTGCGAGATCACTCTCACAGGGGTTCATGTTTTTTTGGCGGAGATGGAGGGATTCGAACCCTCGATACGCTTTTGGCGTATGCTCCCTTAGCAGGGGAGTACCTTCGACCACTCGGCCACATCTCCAGCACAAGCAAAGATTCTAGCCCAGAAATCTGAGCATTCAGCAAGTTGCGCTCAAAACAACGCCTCGGATGAAGCGTTGAAAAGCCCAGCCGATCAGGCCTTGGCTTCGTCCAGGCCAAACGCCTTATGCAAGGCACGCACGGCCAGCTCCATGTACTTCTCGTCGATCACAACCGAGGTCTTGATCTCGCTGGTCGTGATCATCTGGATGTTGATGCCTTCGTCAGACAGCGTGCGGAACATCGTGCTGGCGATGCCCACGGGGCTGCGCATGCCGATGCCCACGATCGAGACCTTGCAGATCTTGGGGTCGCCCACGATTTCGCGCGCGCCCAGGGCCGGCTGCACTTGCGTTTGCAGCAGCTCCAGCGTTTTGGCGTAGTCGTTGCGGTGCACGGTGAACGAGAAGTCGGTCTTGCCGTCGTGCGACACGTTCTGGATGATCACGTCGATGTCGATGTTGGCATCGGCGACCTTGCCCAAAATTTGGTAGGCAATGCCTGGGGTGTCGGGCACGCCGACCACGGTGATCTTGGCTTCGTCGCGGTTGAACGCGATACCCGACACAACGGCTTGTTCCATGTTCTCGTCTTCCTCAAAACTGATCAGCGTGCCCGATTTGGCTTCTTCATCGATGTTGATGTCCCAAGGCGTGAAGCTCGAGAGCACACGCAGGGGCACGCGGTATTTGCCGGCAAATTCAACCGAGCGGATCTGCAGCACCTTCGAACCCAGCGACGCCATTTCCAGCATCTCTTCAAAGCTCACGGTGTTCATGCGGCGGGCTTCAGGCACCACACGCGGGTCGGTGGTGTAGACACCATCGACGTCGGTGTAGATCAGGCATTCGTCAGCCTTGAGCGCTGCCGCCACGGCCACGGCCGAGGTGTCAGAGCCGCCACGGCCCAGCGTCGTGATGTGGCCGTCGGGCGAGATGCCCTGGAAGCCCGTGATCACGACCACTTTGCCAGCAGCCAGGTCGGCACGCACGCGCACGTCATCGATGCTCTCGATGCGGGCTTTGGTGAACGAGCCGTCTGTTTTGATGGGCACTTGCCAGCCAGCGTAGCTGACCGAATCAACGCCTTCGGCTTGCAGCGCAATGGCCAGCAAACCCGACGAGACTTGCTCGCCCGTGGCGGCGATCATGTCGAGCTCGCGAGGGCTGGGGGTTGCTGAGAGCTCTTTGGCCAAGCCCAGCAGGCGGTTGGTCTCGCCGCTCATGGCCGAGGGCACGACCACGAGTTGATGACCCGCCCGCACCCACTTGGCCACGCGCTTGGCCACGTTGCGGATGCGCTCAGTAGAGCCCATCGACGTGCCGCCATATTTGTGAACGATCAGTGCCATGTCAGATGTTGTTGGAAGCGACCGCGCCGAACACATGGGGCTTCCCGGCGGAAAGCATGCGCGATCAAACCTTCGATTTTAGCGCCGGCCGGGGCCATGTGCACCGATGGAGACCCGTGAATACGGTGTTAAACGTGCGGCAAAGCCGCCTCCGGGCTGATTCACGCGCCATCAAGCACCCATTCCAGCTCCCATTGGACCTGGCCTGGCGCCGCCATCGCCCGAGCGTCCACACCCAGGCCGGGCACCCACACCAGCTGGTCGGCCGCCCACAGCAAGGGACCCTGACGCGCCCACACCGGCACGGCCGCATCTTGAAACTGCTTTTTGAGTGCCCTGGCGGGCCGCCCTGCCCCGCGCTGGAAGGACTCGCCGCCGACCCTCGCCTGCGCACGCGCATTGGCCAGCAACTCAGGCGCGACCCCGTGCTCAGCCACCACCGAAACCCGGAGGTGCCCGCGCCACCCAGGCACCAGGTACAGGCCAGGCGCGATGATGTGCAGCGCGCAGGCCTCAGGTGCACCCTGCGCATCAGGGCCGTCTGTGCCACGTGGCTCAACACGCCTTGCCTCTGGGGCATCCAACTCATCCCCAAGCCACGAGAGCACGCCTCGGTACAAGCCCAAGCGCACCGGCGCCCAATGGGCATGCCCCGATCGCGCCAGCACCGCCGGCACCTCTTGCGCCAAACGCATCAGCCAACTGGCAGACAAGCGATGGCCACTGACCTGCCGATGCCAATGGCGCAGCACCTCACGCCGATCGGCCTCCGGCAAGGCAGACCAGGCCTGTGCGGGCAAATGGGCCGGTGCCTCGGGCCGCCAGCCCAAGTCCAGCAAGCTCTGCTGACCTGCGCGCGCCAAAGCGGGCAAAGCATCGGCCAGATGCTGCGCAGACGCGGCCAAGCTGGCTTCGGCCTGCGGGAAGGCGGCCAGCAGCGCCGGCCACACCTCAAGGCGTAAACGGTTGCGTGCAAAGCGGGTGTCCGAGTTGCTGTCGTCTTCAATGAAAGACAAAGCGTGTTGTGCGACATAGGCCTCGATGGCCTCGCGGCTGTGCGTCAACCAAGGACGCACCCACCGCACGCCATGGCGCAAGGCCTCCTTGGGCATGCCAGCCAGGCCCGCCACACCACCGCCGCGCAAGGCCTGCAACAACAAGGTTTCGGCTTGGTCGCGCTGGTGGTGGGCCAGCAAGACCATGTCGGCGCTTTCAGACAAGGCCATGTCGGCCAAGGCCGCGTAGCGCGCTTGGCGGGCCTGTGCTTCCAGGCTGTCGCCAGCCTCGTGGCCAACGACCACTTTGGTGTGGCACAGCCGAAGCGGCCAGCCCTGCTCGGCCCATTGCGCACACACCTGTTGTGCGTGTGCCAGCCAGGCATCGGCGTGGGGGCTCAGGCCATGGTGTACGTGCAGCGCCAGCACATCGGTGTCGCCACGCGCATGGGCCTCGCGCACGGTGGCGTGCAGCAAGGCGGTGGAGTCACGCCCGCCGCTGTAGGCCACGGCCACGCAGGCGCGGGGCGACATGCTCGGCTCAGTGCTCGGTGGTGTCGTTGAAACGACCGTAGCCTTGCAGGCGCTCATAGCGCGACTGCAGCAGGTCCTTGACCTTCACGTCGGTCAATTGGCGCAGCGCATCGTTCAAGGCGCGCTTGAGGTTGGCTGCGGCCTGCTTGTGGTCGCGGTGGGCGCCGCCCACAGGCTCGCTCACGATCTTGTCGATCAGGCCCAGGGCCTTGAGTCGGTGCGCCGTGATGCCCAGGGCTTCGGCCGCATCAGAGGCCTTGTCTGAGGTCTTCCACAAAATCGAGGCGCACCCTTCAGGCGAGATCACCGAGTACACCGAGTACTGCATCATCAAGGTCTGGTCGCCCACGCTGATGGCCAACGCGCCACCCGAGCCGCCTTCGCCAATGATGGTCGTGATGATGGGCACTTCCAGTTGCGCCATCTCGAAGATGTTGCGGCCAATGGCTTCAGACTGGTTGCGCTCTTCGGCGCCAATGCCGGGGTAAGCACCCGGCGTGTCCACGAAGGTGAACACAGGCAAGCCAAACTTTTCAGCGGTTTGCATCAGGCGCAAGGCCTTGCGGTAGCCCTCGGGGCGCGACATGCCGAAGTTGCGCGCGGCCCGCTCTTTGGTGTCACGGCCCTTTTGGTGACCCAGCACCATGCAAGGCTGGCCATTGAAACGGGCCAAACCACCGACGATGGACAAGTCGTCCGAGAAATGCCGGTCGCCGTGCATTTCTTGGAAGTCAGTGAACAGCTCGTTGACGTAGTCCAGCGTGTAGGGGCGCTGCGGGTGACGCGCGATCTGCGTGACCTGCCACGGTGTGAGCGTGGCGTAGATGTCTTTGGTCAGCTGCAGGCTCTTCTTGCCCAGGCGTTCGATTTCTTCAGAAATGTCGACCGCAGACTCGCTCTGCACATAACGCAGCTCTTCGATTTTGGACTCGAGCTCGGCAATGGGCTGCTCAAACTCCAGGAAGTGTCTTTTGCTCATGGCAACTCCTTCATTGGGCCCTTGTGGGGCCGTTTTCAGTACGCAACGGGTTTGGGCTCAAGGCTGCGCCACAGATACCAAGTACCCACGGTACGGTAGGGGGCCCACGCCTCGGCGATGTCACGTGCTTCTGCGCGCGACACCGGCTCGCCACTGAAGTAACTCTGGCTGATGCCTTTGATCAGACCCAGGTCATCAAGAGGCAGCACATTGGGCCGCATCAAATGGAAAATCAAGAACATTTCGGCCGTCCAGCGACCAATGCCACGGATGTCGATCAGCTCCTCGATGATCGCCTCGTCGTCCATCGCCTGCCATTGGCCCACGTGCACTTTGTGCTCGTCAAAATGCTTGGCCAAATCACGCAGGTAGTCGACCTTGCGCGC
>JAVLFO010000140.1:0-5766 GCA_046052805.1 Aquabacterium sp.
GTCGGCAGCGTCAGATGTGTATAAGAGACAGGCCATAGGGAGCTTGGAAAACTGCAACCCAGCCCCCAAAGTGCCCTCGAACTCGTTCATGCGCTGCTCCCGAAAAAAAGGCGCCTTTCGGCGCCATGAATCACCGCCGTTGAGCAGATGCTCAACAAGCGGACGGCGTCAGTACGTGATTACCAATTGATGAAAGAGCTGGTTCCGCAGCTCGTCTTGCGACAGCCTGCATAGCTGCCGCATTGTGCCGATTCGGAATCCGCATCAGCTGTTGCCATTGATTCGAAGATCGACTCGAAGTCGACTTCAGCTTGGTTGCCCACGCTGTTGCCGCCCTGGAGGGCAGCGCCAGTGGAATTGATTGAAGTAGAAGAGATGTTCATAGTGAAGTCCTTTCGTATGGATGATGAATTGACGCCGCTGCTTGCGCGTGCGGTGCACCACCCCTCTTTGGCCCTTTAAGGCTGATCTCCGCGCCGAACCTTCAGTTTGCGATCTGAAGCAGGATCATTGAGGAGTTGGTATCCATATGACTGAGGCGACGCCCAAAGGTCAGGAAGGAATTTAGATCTCGTTGAATTGGCCCTCTTTTTGCTCCCACAGCCGGGCATAGACGCCTCCCCGTGCGAGCAGCTCCTCATGGCGCCCTTCCTCCGCAACGCGCCCGTTGTTCAGCACAACGATGCGGTCCATCGCAGTCAGTGACGAGAGCCGGTGTGAGATGGTCAGCATCGTCTTGCCCTTCATGTGGTGGCCAAGACTGTTCATGACCGCTTGCTCGGTGGCCAGGTCAAGTGCACTGGTGGCCTCGTCGAGCAACAAAATAGGCGCATCCTTGAGCACAGCCCGGGCAATGGCCAAACGTTGCTGCTGCCCGCCCGACAGCCTGCCGCCGCCCTCGCCCACCGATGCTTCGTAGCCGCTCTTCCCGCTGGCACCGCTAATCGCCTCGATGAAATCATGCGCATGCGCGAGGCGGGCGGCCCAAACCACTTCATCAGCAGCGGCGGCGGTGCGTCCGTATGCAATGTTGTCGAAAACCGAACGGTGCAACAGTGAGGTGTTCTGGCCTACAACGCCAAACTGCTCACGAAGACTGTTTCGTTTCACACCGGCAATGTTCTGGCCATCCACATAGACATGGCCATGCTGAGGCTCATGAAGCCCCAACAGAAGGCCAATCAACGAGCTCTTGCCAACGCCAGACGCACCCACGATGGCCACGTGCTCGCCAGGTTTGACATGCAGTGTGAAGTCCTTGAGCACTTCAGCCCCGTCGCGGTAGGAGAAGCTCACCTTGTCGAAATGAATCTCACCCTTCGACAAGGGCAGCGCAGGTGCGGCCTCGATGCTCTCATTCACATCGCAGTGGGAGAGTGTGTCTAGCCCGGCACGGATCGTCCCGATGTCATCGAACACCGAGGTCGTTTCCCACAACAGCCATTGCGACATGCTTGTCAGCCGCAACGCGATGGCTGTGGCCGTGGCAACAGCCCCAACACAGATCGCGCCGCTGTTCCAAAGTGCCAGCGATACGCAGGTCACAACCAGGAGAAGGCCGTAACCCAAGGTCTGGTTGATCAGGACGAAGGCGCTGATCTGCCTGTCATGTGCCCGTGTTGCATCCAGATGCGTTGTCATTACCCCCTTGGCCCGTTCAGCCTCTGCATTCCCGTGATCGAAGAGCTTGACCGTGAGCATGTGGCTGTACGTGTCAACCAGCCACCCGAGCGTGCTGGAGCGCGTCCGAGCCTCCTCGCAACTCGCCGTGTCCATCAACGGAATGGCATGTTTGACTAGGTGTGCGTAAGCAACAAGCCAGGCCACAAATGGGAGCAGCAACCGCATGTCCAATGACGCGGAGATGGTCAACATCGTCACCAGATAGACCGACACGAACGCAAACAGTTCGATCAGGGACATCCAGCAGTCCTTGGCAGCGTGCGCCACGCTCATTACGCGATCCGCGATCCTTCCGCTCAATTCCTTCTGGAAAAAGCCCATCCCCTGCTCAAGCATCAGGCGATGCAGCTGCCAACGCATGCGTGTGGGTAGATTGCCTGACAGCGTTTGGTGCTTGAGAAGCGACTGAAGCACCGACAGGCATGGAATCGCCAGCAACATCAGGCCAAGGAGCCCCAAGTCGTGGCGGTGAAGCACCCACAACTCACCCCGAGGCGTGGACGCGAGCCAATCGACGATCTGGCCCAGCATGGCAAACAGCATGGCCTCCAATGTGCCGGCAGCAGCCCTCAGCCCAATCAGCGCTGCGATGTAGGGCCGGAAACCTTCCGAGGCGATCCACAGAAATGAGCGCACCCGATGCGGCAGCCTGCGCTGTTGATCATCTGGAAAGGGCCGGACGAGGGACTCGAAGAATCTGAACAATGACGCCTCCGCCAAATTGAGTGCCTCTGCGGTCTGCAGAGCGCATGTAGACATCCATCGCCCCGAGAAGGCCTTGGGTGTCGGAGCAGGAACACACCCGCCAACCGATGCGCACAAGTGCGGCATCTTTTCGGGCCATCATTTAGACGCCTTGAGCAGGCAAAAAGTTAGGGAAAGGAGGCTGAACATCCGCCCAGAACGGGGATGGTTACGCCAACTTGGCCGAGTTATCGTCTGATTGGTAGGTACCGTGAATTCACAGGCATGAGCTATGCGGGCTGTTACTCATGGATTGATCCTGTACCTGCATGCGAATCCACACGGTTTGAGGCACTCAATGAGACAAGCATTTGCGTTTTACTTGGGAAAAACAAACATCAAAGTAGGACAGTATGTAATTTCGCTGGCTGCCAGTTATGCCGCCATGGGTTTTGTAGTAGTTGCGTTGATTCTCTGTGGATTCCATGGATCATCCCGTTCTGCTGCTCCAGATGAGACAAATACAAATACCTTGGTTCAGCAGGTTGAGTTGCTTCGTAAGCAAGGGCGCCGCGCGCAGGCCCTGGAGTTGGCACAACGCATTCTTGAAATGCGCGAGCAAGAGTTGGGGCCCGATCATCTGCAAGTTGGTATTGCGGCAGTTGCTGTAGGTCGTTTGTACAGTGAGTTAAACCGCGGCGCGAACGCCATCCCCTATTTTGAGCGCGCACTCATAATTACCGAAAAACAGCTAGGACCAGAACATGCTGCAACAGTCATGCGGCTCAATAACTTGGCTGTAGTCCACCAAGAAATGGGCCAATATGGCAAGGCGCTTCCTTTGTTCGAACGTTCGTTGTCCGTCAACGAAAGAACTCTGAAACCAAGCGACCCTATAATAATTTCCAGTCTGAATAACTTGGCGACACTTCTAGAGGATATGGGGCAATACACCAAGGCTTTGACCCTGCTGGAACAAGCTCAGGCAACTGCCGAAATGAACCTAGGAATGGAGCACCCTACTACAGCAATAGTGCTGAGTAACTTGGCTGGTTTACACAAAAAAATGGGGCAATACGCCAAAGCGTTGCCGCTTTACGAGCGTGCGCTAGCGATATTCGAGAAAAATCAGGGCCCGGAAAGCCTGGGCACAGCCCGCTCCCTGAACAGTTTGGCTCTGCTGTATCGGGTCATGGGGCTGCATGCGAAGGCGTTCCCACTTCTACAACGTTCGCTTGAGATTGCAGAGAAGTCGGCTGGACCCGATAGCCTCTTCATGGGTACAGTTTTAAGCAGTTTGGCTGGTTTTTATCGGGACATTGGACAGTACGCAAAAGCACTGACGCTATACCAACGATCCCTCGCCGTGACCGAGGCCGCCCGTGGGCCTGAGCACCCTGCCACGGGCAATATTTTGAACAACCTCGCTGGCCTGTATCACCGCATGGGCGCTTATACAACAGCGCTGCCGTTAAGCAAGCGTGCGTTGACGATAGCCGAAGAGTCAGTCGGGCCGGAACACTCCTCGACAGCCACGAGATTGAACAATTTAGCCGGGCTATATGCAGATATGGGCCAATATCACATGTCACTGCCGCTCTATGAGCGTGCGCTGGCGATTGCCGAAAAAACAGAGGGCGCCGACAATCCCTCTGTAGGCACATCACTGAACAATTTGGCCGAGCAATACCGCAAAATGGGCCGCTATGCCAAGTCTCTCCCACTTTATGAACGCGCTTTGACGATCGCCGAGCGCGCAGGAGATCCGGATCTATATAAGGTGGTTGCGAATAACCTCATGAAGCTCCACGGGCGGTTGAACAGGGCCGCACCATCGCTGTATCAGCCGGAGTTGGCAATTTGGTACGGCAAGCAGGCCGTCAACGTATTGCAATCCATGCGCGGCGAGATGCAGGGCTTGGACAAGGCATTGCAATCGAGCTTCGCCGAGAAGAACCGAGGAGCCTACGAATTCCTGGCCAACCTGCTGCTCAGCGAGGGCCGGATCGACGAAGCCCAGGTGGTGCTGCAAATGCTCAAAGAGCAGGAGTTAAGCGAGGCCTTCGAGCGCTCCGCCAAGACCAACCCGGCAACCACCCGCATCGAACTTACGGGTTTGGAGCGCAAGACCTTTGCCGAGTTCTACGAGTTGCGGGAGCGCCAAGCAGCTCTCGGCCAGGAGAAGCGCCTACTCGCTGCCAAAGACAAGGACGGCAGCCTCAGCAACGCCGAGCGGGCACGGCTGAAGGAGATCGACACCAAGCTGGTGCCCCAGATCCAGGCCGGCGTTGAGCGCTTCATGGCCGGTCTGCAAGAGCGCCTGCAACAGCAGCGCAAGAGCGGCGAGAAGGTGCGCGACCTGGAAGCCACCGAAGCCCGGCTGCGAAAGGCCGTCATTGAGCTGGACAAGAAAGACCCCGAGGCCAAGGCCGTGGCGCTGCAGTTCGTCACCACCGACGACACGGTGTCCATCCTCTTGACTACACCGGGCGTGCCGCCCATCGTGCGGGAGGTATCCATGCAGCGCAAGGCACTCAATGACCTGATCAACCAGGTCAAGCTGCGCCTGCAAGGTCGCGCTGACCGCGCCCTGCTTGACCCGCAACTCAGGCAGTTGTACGCCCTGCTGATCGCCCCGGTGGAGGCCGACCTCAAGACCGCAGGCGCCCGCACCCTGATGCTCTCGCCCAACGGCGTGTTGCGTTATGTGCCCTTTGCCGCACTGCTCAATGGTGATCGCTTCCTGGTGCAGGACTACACCCTGGCACTGTTCACCGAAGGCGTGGCCAGCCTGAGCTTTGAAAGCACCGCCAAACGTGACTGGCGCCTAGCAGGCCTGGGCCTGACGCAGGAAGTTAAAGGGGCGCGCGGCGACATGCTCAACGCACTGCCCAATGTGAAAGATGAACTCAGCAGCGTGCTTCACCAGCCCCGGGTGACAGGCCAGGCTTGGCTGGACGCCGACTTCGACCGCAACCGCCTGGGCAGTACCCTGCGAGGCAACTTCAACGTGCTGCACGTGGCCAGCCACTTCGAGTTCATCTCGGGCAGGCCCGATGCGTCCAGCCTGTACCTGGGCGACAAGAGCAGCTTGAGCCTGGCGGAAGTGGCCCTACAGGACATGCGCTTTGACAACTTCGACCTGGTGAACTTTTCGGCCTGCGAGACAGCGGTAGGCGGCGGCAAGGATGAATACGGGCAGGAATTGGAAAGCCTGGGCGCCAAGGTGCTGCAGCAGGGCGCTGGCGCTGTCATGGCCACTTTGTGGAAGGTGGCCGACAAGAGCACGCCGCGCCTGATGCAGGCCTTTTACAAGGCAAGAGGCGACAGTGCGCTGAACAAAGCGCAAGCCCTGCGACAAGCGCAGCTGGCGTTCATCAACGGCGACATCAGGTTCAC